>CANPZA010000099.1 GCA_947588915.1 uncultured Clostridia bacterium | reverse complement strand
CAGTACAATTGCAGGTATGGCATTTACAAATGCATTTTTAGGAATAAATCATTCTTTAGCACATAAATTAGGTGCAGAATTTCATATGGCACATGGTAGATTAAATGCTATAATACTTCCATATGTAATTAGATACAATAGTTCAAAGCCAACAAAATTTGTCTCATTTCCGAAATATGAATATTTTATAGCAGATGAAAAATATTATCAATTGGCTAAAAAAATAGGATTAAAAGCAGATACTAAGGAAGAAGGAATAAATAGCTTAATTGAAAAAGTTAAAGAATTAAATGAAAATTTAGGAATACCTAAATCTCTAAAAGAAGCAGGAATTGAAGAACAAGAATTTTTAGCTAAAGTTGATATATTAGCAGATCGTGCTTTTGAAGACCAATGTACAACAGCAAATCCAAGATTACCATTAGTATCAGAATTAAAACAAATTTTACTAGATAGCTATTATGGAAATGAGGTATAACTAGGAAAGGGAAATTAACTGATTAAAGTTAAATTCCTTTTTTTCTTATGTTATTGTTTGACTAACAAGTAAATAAATGTTAAAATATAAAATATAAGGAGGCTAGAGAAATGAGCTTTTTAAGTAGAATAAGAGAAACAATTGATAACTACAAAAATAAAAAAGTAAGAATACAAGCATTAAAAGAAGCAGAAAATATATTTTATGATGCAGATACAACTGAAGAAGGAATAGAAAAAGCTTCTGAAGCAATAAAAGAAGCAATTAAATCAAATCCAGACATAGCTATAAAATTGTTGAAATTACTTCAAGAAAGTAATCTTGAAAGAAATGTAAGGTTAAAGATAGCAGAAGAAGAAAAAATAAAACAATTAAGTCATATTGTTAAAGAGGCAGTAAAAGAAGGTAACTTAAGTTCAAAGGAAATTAAGGGAATTGTAAGACAAGTGGGAGAAAATATTTCTCCAGATGCTACAAAAGAAATAATACAACAAATTCCTAATCCAAAAATTAGAGAAGAAGAACAAAAATTATTTAGAGAAAAATTACAAGAAGTCAGAGAACAAGAAAGAAGAGATAAAGAAGAAAAAAGAATTAAAGAAGAAAATGAGAAAAAGAAGAAGTTAAAACAATTATATGAAAATGTTGAAAGGAAACCAATTAGCGTTTTTACAAATGATATTAATAGTATTAAGGGTAATAGTACATCACCAGAAATACAACAAATAGTAAGGAGAGTATTAGCAAGAAGGGCAGCCATTGACTATAAAAGGACAGGGAGTACTTTTATAAATACACTAACAAGTGTACTACCAGCAGAAGATATGATGAAAAGATATCCTACAAGACTTTCAAAAGAAGAAAAAATAGTTGAGAAAAAAGATGATTTAAATTTTATAGAACTAGTAGAAGTTGAGTATAATAATATTAAAGGAATTACAGGATTAGGAGGAAAAGAGTATATTTTTGATAAAAAAAATTTGGAAAAGATTATTCTCAAAGAGATAGCCAAAGATGTTGTAAATATATTTCATGAAACAGGAATTATAGATGTTCCACAATCTGCAACTATGAGAGAATTAGATGATGAACAAGTCCAATATTTTATTAATCAAATACAAATATATGGATCTGATATAAAAAATATTCAAAAAATAAAAGATCAAATAAGTGGAATTCAAAATCGTGAAGATGAAGATTGGCTTAATATAATAAGAAAAATACCAGAAGACAAAAAAGAAGAAGTTTTACAAGAATTAATGCAAAAATATATAAAAGTAAAAAATGAAGAAGGAACAAAAAAATCTGACTTAGAAACCAGAGTTAATGAGGTTGGTAAAAAAATACTAGAATTAAATGAAGATGATGCAAATCAAATATTAAAAGCTATTGAAGAAGAGGTTGGAATAACACAAAGAGAAGTAGAATATACAGAATATACAGAATATACAAAGTAAAGTAAAATGAATATGAACACTAGAGAATTATTTTCTAGTGTTCATATATATTTAAAATTCACAATTTTTAGGAGTTCTTGGAAAAGGAATTACATCACGAATATTTTGCATACCTGTTAAATACATAATAGCTCTTTCAAATCCTAGACCAAAACCAGAGTGAATACAACTTCCATATTTTCTTAAGTCTAAATACCAATTATAAGAATCTATTGGCATGTTTAATTCTTTCATCCTATTTAGTAATTTATTATAATCTTCTTCTCTTTGGCTACCTCCAATAATTTCTCCAACTCCAGGAACTAACAAATCACTAGCTGCAACTGTTTTACCATCTGGATTTTGTTTCATATAAAAAGCTTTAATATCTTTTGGATAATCTTTTACAAATACTGGTTTTTTAAATATTTTTTCACATAAATATCTTTCATGCTCTGTTTGAAGGTCAACTCCCCAAGATACTTTAAATTCAAATTCACTATTATGTTTTTCAAGTTCTTTTACTGCATCTGTATAACTAATTCTTACAAAATCAGAATTAATTACATTATTTAATCTTTCAAGTAATCCATTGTCTATAAATTTATTGAAAAATTCCATTTCTTCAGGACAATTATCTAATACATATTTAAATATATATTTAACCATACTTTCAGCTAAATCCATATCATCATTTAAATCTGCAAAACAGATTTCAGGTTCAATCATCCAAAATTCAGCAGCATGTTTTACAGTGTTAGAATTTTCTGCACGAAATGTTGGACCAAATGTATAAACATTACAAAAACTTTGTGCAAATGTTTCTGCATTTAATTGACCACTAACTGTTAAGTGAGTAGACTTTCCAAAAAAATCTTGTGAAAAATCAATTTCTCCTTTTTCATTTTTTGGTACATTGTTTAAATCAAAAGAATTCACATTAAACATTTCTCCTGCACCTTCAGCATCACTACCTGTTAAGATAGGAGTATTAACATATACAAATCCTCTTTCTTGGAAGAATTTGTGGATACTATATGCCAAAGCACTTCTTACACGGA
The DNA here is from genome assembly GCA_947588915.1 of uncultured Clostridia bacterium. The sequence goes on along the minus strand of CANPZA010000099.1, from coordinate 2,363 downwards.
ATACTGCATTAAATGTATTTGCTCTTGGACGTAAGTGAGCAATTGTTCTTAAATATTCAAAAGAATGTTTTTTATTTTGAAGTGGATAACTTCTATCAGATAAACTTTCAATTTCAATATTAGATGCCTGTATTTCAAATGGCTGTTTTGCATTTTCAGTTAATATAAAATTTCCTACAACTTTAATAGAAGAGCTTATAGTTAATTTACAAATATTTTCGAAATTTTCTAATTTATCATTAAAAACAATTTGTACATTTTTAAAAAATGTACCATCATTTAATTCAATAAAACCAAAAGTTTTTGAATCTCTAACTGTTTTTACCCATCCTTCTATAGTGATTTCTTTGTCTACATATTCATTTGTATTTTTATATAAGTCTTTAACTGTTATATTTTTCATAATTTTCCTCCATATATTTAATATAGACATATTATATGATATTATGTAAGATTTTTCAACATATAGAAAAATAAATTTAAAGTTATTAACTAATAAGGTTATAGTTTTTTATATTCACTTTTTATGTGCAGAAAACATAATATATAGCAAATAAAAGTGAAAGGTGGTAAGAAAATGTCAGAGTACATAATCAAAGGAGGGAAAAAAGTAGAAGGAGAAGTAATAATATCAGGTTCTAAAAATGCATCCTTACCTATAATTGCTGCGAGTATATTAAATCAAGGAAAAACAACATTATATAATGTACCTAATATACATGATACACAAATGATGTTTGAAATTTTAAAAAAATTAGGTGGAACAGTAACAAAAAAGAAAAATAAGGTTATAATAGATACAAGTGGAATTTGTAAATATGAAATACCAGAAGATTTAATGAGGCAAATGCGTTCATCTGTTATATTTGTAGGAGCATTATTAGGAAGATATGGAAAAGTAACATTTTCATATCCAGGAGATTGCGATATTTAGTAGATACATCGGACAAGCATAAGATAAATGAGTGGATTAAAGAGGTTAAATAATAAAAATATATAAAGACATACAAAATTTGCAAAATGCAAAAAAATGTGGTACTATTAACATAATGACAAAAGTCATGTTGAAGCCGTTACAAAAATTATCACTTAAGGAGGTATAAACTATGAAACGGTATGAAAAGTTTGTGCTTGAGGCAGAAAATGGTATAACCTTTGAAACCTCAGAGGGAACAAGTGGAGAGTTAATCATTAGAGCTCTGAACATTGTTTCAAATAATGTTTATTCGGAGCTTCCAATTGTATCAGCTGGGGAATATGCAGAGGTTTTGTCTATGTATATTGATAATGATGGAAACAAAGCAGTAGTTCCACAAGGCTGGACAGTATCAGGGGTGAGAAAAGAAAATGCTATTTTTGGGAAAAATGTAGGACTGGTTATTTATAGAATTCCTAAAAAAATTGTAGGAAGTATTGACTGGTCAGATTCAAAGGGAATTGATAAGCTACAGAGAATTTATGACCAATTAGTGTGGACTCCAGTAGAGTTACTAGATGCTAACGGAACACTTGATGGCGAACATTTTTCAGAGAAATTTGGCAGAAGAAATTATCGGAATGTTGAATTTTCAGAAAATGAATTTTATGAAACATTGGAGAGTGAACTTGCTTTGCAGTTTGAAAGTGTTAAGAAATACGGAGGATTTTATATTTCCCGTTATAACATTTCAAAGAAGAACAAAGAAATTTGCAAGCCACAGTCTGTAAAAGGTGAAAGTACTTGGACATACATTACTTTTAATGATGCCAAGGAGGTTGCAGCGACATTAGAGAAAAGTAGTAGCACAACAAGTCATTTGACTTTTGGTGCTGAATATGATTCAGTACTGGAGTGGTTTATAAAATCTAATGCGAGAACTTTTAGTGAAATTGTTGATGATTCTACAAATTGGGGTAATCATTGGAAAACAGAGAATTCTCCAAAAAAAGTAGTTAAAACAGGAAGTCGAGAAGAATGGTGTACTAATAACATCTACGACTTTGCAGGAAATGTAGATGAATGGACACAAGAGCAGAAGGGTAGTTTGTGTCGCGTTACCCGTGGTGGCAATTGTGGCAGTGATGATGACTATTGTTCTGTTGCTTATCGCAAAGACTACTATCCTTTTAACGACTATAGCTGCACTGGTTTTCGTGCCACGCTTTATATCAAGTAGTACTGACCACTATAAAACTATCCTAATTTGTTTCTAAGTACAAATAGAAGGAGAGAACTTTGAAATTTCAGAGTTCCTTCTTCTTTTTTATATTATGGGAAACTTCTCTGAATTTCCTATAATATAAAGAATTTCACAGAAAAATTCAATATTAAAAACCACCTTTTAAAGCTAATAATATGATTTTAGTAAAATAATTAACATCTG
>CANPZA010000098.1 GCA_947588915.1 uncultured Clostridia bacterium | reverse complement strand
CCTATATCTATTTTTGAAATGAATAACAAATTAAATTCTCTAAAAATTGAGGAAAGCCTAGAAATTGAAAAAATTTTAAATGAACTTACAAAATTGTTTTATCCTTACATTGAAGAATTAAAATTAGATGTTGACTTAATTGGCAGGCTTGATTTTATTTTTGCTAAAGCAAAATTTTCAAAATCTATTAAAGGCTCTATGCCTATTATAAATGATAAAAAAGAAATACATTTGAAAAATGCTAGACATCCTCTAATCGACAATAATAAAGTTGTACCTATATCCTTAGATTTGGGAAATGATTTTTCTATTTTATTAATTACAGGACCAAATACTGGTGGAAAAACAGTTACCTTAAAGACAGTTGGTCTTTTAACTAGTATGGCATGTAGTGGGCTTAATATCCCTGCAGATGAAAATTCTAGTATTTATGTTTTTGATTCAATATTTGCAGATATTGGAGATGATCAAAGCATTAGCAATTCTTTAAGTACTTTTTCATCTCACATGAGTAATATTGTTGAAATTACAAATAATGCTACTAAAAATTCTCTAGTTCTTATTGATGAATTGGGCTCTGGAACAGATCCTTTAGAAGGTGCAAATTTAGCAATTAGTATATTAGATTTCTTAAAATCAATTGGTGTTTTATGCATAGCTACTACTCATTATCAGGAATTAAAACAATATGCTTTAATAACAAAAGGATTTAAAAATGCTTCTGTGGAATTTGATATTTCTAGTTTAAGTCCAACTTATAGGTTATTGATTGGTATTCCTGGAAAAAGTAATGCTTTTGAAATTAGTGAAAAATTAGGTTTGAATAAAAATATAATAGAAAAATCTAAGAGTTTTATGACATCAAATCAAATAGATATAGAAAATATATTGAAAAATATTTATGATAACAAAGCTTTGATAGAAAAAGAAAAAATAGAAATATCAAATGAATTAGAAAATATTAAATCTTTACGTAAGTCATTAGAAGAAAAAGATTTCAAGCTCAAGGAACAAGAAAAAGATACAATGAATCAAGCTAAACAAAAGGCAAGAGAAATTCTATTAGATACAAAAGAATATGTAAATAAAATTATTAAAGAAATGAATAAAATATCTAATAAATCAGAACTTGAAAACTCAAGAAATGAATTAAATAAAAAAATTAAAGATATTAAATTTGAAGAAAAAAATATTTCCAAAGATTTTTCTAAATTTTCTTTTTTGAAGCCAGAAGAAATCTTACCAAATACAAAAGTTTTTGTAACAACTTTAAATAAAAATGGTATTGTAACTTCCCATATTTCTAAATCAAATGAAGTTCAAGTACAAATTGGAAGTTTAAAATTAAATGTTTCTATTAATAATTTAGCAAAACCTATTAACATAGAAAATGATGATTCTAAAAATTATGTTTCTTATAAAATATCTAAATCTAAAAATATTAAATCTGAAATAAATGTTATTGGTTTAAATATAGAAGAAGCAATTTTTGTTATTGATAAATTTATAGATGATTGTAGTATATCAAATTTGCAAAATGTTAGAATTATACATGGAAAAGGAACTGGTAAATTAAGAAAAGGAATTCATGAATATTTAAAAACTAATCCTCACATAAAATCATTTCGCATTGGCTCTTATGGCGAAGGTGAAATGGGAGTTACTGTTGTTGAATTAAAATAGTATATATTAAGAGTTTTTTTATATTTTATAAATGAACTCTTTTTATATAGCTTCTAATTTTTGCTCTATTCCATATATTTGATGTCCATATTTTTCTAATATTTTTTCATCTTTTCCAAATCTTTTTTCATATTCTTCAAATTTATCTATATGACCTATTAATACATCCAATATTATATCTATTTTTCTTCCATGTTCATACTCTATTAGTGTAACAGTATTTCCTAATCTTGTTAATTCATCTTGCATTTTTATCATATCACCTTGCATTTTTGTCATATTACCTTGCATTTTTGTCATATTACCTTGCAATTTTGTCATATCATCTTGCATTTTTGTCATATCACCTTGCATTTTTGTCATATCATCTTTCATTTCTTGTTGTTCTTCATATATTTTGTCTACTTTTTCTTTTAGACTTATTAAAATTTTATCTCTTTCTTCTTGTTTCATGTTTTTTCCTCCTTTCGCTATTAATTCTACAACCGATTGTATTAATTATTATATATAACTAGAATTAATATGTCAAGAAAAACTCATTGACAAAATTCGACATTTAAACAAATTTCTCTATAATTACAACTGTTCTTCCACTCCTAGTTGTTCCTTCAAATTGTTTAATTACAAATCTTCCTTTTCCTCTTATTGTAATAATATCATTTAATTTTAATTGTTTAGATAATTTGGTTTCATTTTGACCGATTTATAAAAACTCTTTCTTGATTTATAATTTGTGTTGCTTTACTTCTAGAAGTTTTTGCTAAATCTGATACAACATTATCTAGCCTTAAAGAAGGAACAATGATTTTTATTTGTTCTATTTTTACTGGTTTTTTATTTAAATTATTTATATTTTCTATTGTAATTTTACTCGTTTCAAATCTTTTAAGAGAAGTTAATTGTTCTGCTAGTATATTTGAAAAATTTTCTAATGTTATAATATCTGCCCCTTCATCACAAACAATAATATCTCCTACTTTTTCTCTTTTCAAGCCTAATTTTACAATTCCACCTAAATAATTTCTATGCGTATATTTACCTTTTTGATCTTCTGGAAGTCTAATTCTAATAACTTTTAATATTTTCCCATAATTTTTTTCAAGCATTTTTTCATCATACTTATCAGGGTATGAAATAAAAATCTTTCTCTCAGCATCATCATACCCTCCATATAATTTAAAATTTTCAAATCTAAATTTTCTTAAAAAATTTTCTACTTGTGATACTTGGTACATATCTAAGAAATCGGAATACTCTATTCTATTTTTTGTTTTTGAAAATTCTATTTTATCTAATATTTGAGATAAACACAATTTTTCTTCTTGTTTCTTATAATCTTTTAATAATTCTTGTTTATCCATAACTTTTCCTTTCCTTTTTATTTGAGAGTTAAACTTGATTTAAATTCTTTTAGTATTGTTTCAGTATCCATTTTATAAATTTTTTCTAATTCTTTTACTTCACCATGTCTTATATATTCATCTGGATAAGCATAACTTTTTAATTTAATTTCTTGTAATTTTTCTTCAATTATTATTTCTTGAATAGCTGTTGATAATCCATTTATTTTACTTCCATCTTCTATTGTTATTACATTTTTAGTTTTTTCTATTGATTTTTTTATAGTTTCTTTATCTATTGGCTTTAAAAATCTTGCATTTATTACTTCTACTGTTAAATTTTCATTTTCCTCTATTTTATTTGCAACTTCAATTGCTCTTGAGACCATCTTTCCAATTGCAATTATTGATAAATCTTTACCTTCTTTTAAGATTTGTGCCTTTCCCAATTTTATTTTTTCTTCTTTATCTTCTTTTATTGGTTCTTCTCCACCTCTTGGATATCTAATGACTACTGGTTTATTTAAATTAACTGCAAATTCTAACATATCTTCTAATTCTTTAAAATTCTTTGGTGCCATTATTGTTAAGTTTGGTACTAATCTAAAAAATGCCATATCTAAAGTACCTTGATGGGTTTCTCCGATCTGCACCCACTACTCCGCTTCTATCTACACACATAATAACAGGTAAATTTTGCATTGCAACATCATGTATTACTTGATCATAAGCTCTTTGATAAAATGAAGAATATATTGGTACAACTGGTATTATTCCTGCTTTTGCCATTCCGCGCAGCAACACCTATTGCGTGTTGTTCTGCTATTCCAATATCAAAAAATCTATCAGGAAACTCTTCTGCAAATTTTGACAGTCCTGTTCCATCTTTCATTGATGCTGTAATTGCAACTATTTTATCATTATTTTTAGCAAGTTCTACTAATTTTTCTCCAAATGCTTGAGAATAATCTTTTTTCTTTTGTTTTTTAGGTTTTCCTGTTTCTATATCAAATGGACCTGTTGCATGAAATTTGTCTGGATTGTTTTCTGCTACATCATATCCTTTTCCTTTTTTAGTAATGATATGTATTAATACAGGTCCATCTAAGTTTTTACTTATTTTTAACATCCTTTCTAATTCTTGAATATCGTGTCCATCTACTGGTCCTAAGTAACGAAATCCTATATCTTCAAAAAACATTTTTGGTATAACTAATTGTTTAATACTTCTCTTTACTTTTTGCACTATTTTCACAATCGGTTTTCCAAGAAACGGGATTTTAAGAATAAAATTTTTAACAGCATCACTAGATTTATTATAAGACCTTTTTGTCCTTAATTTACTAAGTAGCATACTCATTCCGCCAATATTTTTAGAAATACTCATTTCGTTATCATTTAATATTACTGTCATTCTTTCTCTACTATATCCTGCATCATTTAATGCTTCTAATGCCATACCTCCTGTTAATGCTCCATCACCAATTACCGCAAGTATAGAATTATCTTCCCCTTTTAAATCTCTTGCCCTTGCCATACCAAGTGCAACAGAAACTGATGTACTACTATGCCCTGTATTGAAGCAGTCTGTTTCTGATTCTTTTGTTTTTGGAAATCCAGCTATTCCATCTAATTTTCTAAGTGTTTTCAATTGCTCTTTTCTACCAGTTATTATTTTATGCACATAAGTTTGATGTCCCACATCCCATATTATCTTATCATTTGGTAAATCAAATACACTATGAAGTGCAATTGTTAATTCTACTACTCCTAAATTGGATGCCAAATGTCCTCCATTAGTTGATACTATTTCTAATATATAATTTCTTATTTCTTTTGCTAATATCTTTTTTTCTTCTATATTTAATTTTTTTACATCTTCTGGCGAGTTTATTTTTTCTATCATTTTTACCACCTAAATCCATATTTCAAAGCATTTTTATTATATCATGTTTTTTTATATTTGCAACCCAGTAAGAAGAATTAACAAAAAGATTTTTATTAATAAGATATCTATTAAGACAAAATATAAGTCTACAAATATTTGTAAACTTATATTTTTCATACATTTTTTATTATTTTTTTACGACAATTTTTTCTTCATCTACTCCGATTTTTGCAAGCTTATTTTTCTTCAAATTTCCATCTAAAATTTCTTCTGCTAATTTATCTTCTAAAATATTTTGTATTGTCCTTCTAAGAGGTCTTGCACCATAATTTTTATCAATTCCTTTACTTGCAATTAGTTCTTTTACTTCTGGTGTTAATTCAATTTTTATTTTTTGCATTTCTAATCTTTTTACAACTTCATCTAGCATAATATCTATAATTTGATTGATTTCTGAATTAGTTAATTTATGAAATACAATAATTTCATCAATACGATTAATAAATTCTGGTCTTAGCTCTCTTTTTAATGCCTCCATGACTTCCTTTTTTGTTTCTTCATACTCTTTTTTACTGTCTTCATCTCCTGGTTTATTCTGACTAAATCCTAATGATTTCTTATCTGTAATTAATCGTGCACCAATATTTGAAGTCATAATTATAACTGTATTTTTAAAGTTTACTGTTCTTCCTTGTGAATCTGTAAGTCTTCCA
>CANPZA010000097.1 GCA_947588915.1 uncultured Clostridia bacterium | reverse complement strand
TAGAATTATCAAATATTGATAGTAAAATTAAAAAATATGCAATAACTTTAAAAAATCCATTAAGTGATGAATACAAACTTATGAGACCATCAACAATACCAAGTATGATGCAAACACTATCAATAAATGCAAATAAGAAAAATCAAAATGTAAGATTATTTGATTTATCAAGAAGTTATAGAAATATAAAAAATGAGGTAGAAAATGGAGAAGTACCACTTCAAGAAGATATTTTAACAATAGGAATGTATGGTGATGATATAGATTTCTATATATTAAAAGGTATAATGGAAAATATATTAGAGGCAATTAATGTTAATTATTATGATATTGAAAAAGAAAATAATAATAATTCATATCATCCAGGAAGATGTGCAAATATAAAAGTAGGCACAGATATTGTAGCTACATTAGGAGAGGTAAATCCAGAAGTTCTAGAAAATTATATGATATCAAAAAGAGTATATTTACTTGAAGCTAATATAACTAAATTAGTTAAATATTCAAAAGCTAATAAAAAATATATAGAAGTTCCTAAATTTCCAGCTGTTGAAAGAGATATTGCAATTATTGTAGATGAACAAGTAGAAGTAGGTCAAATAGAAAAAATTGTTACAAAAAAGGCAAAAAAATTATTAGAAAGTATGAAATTATTTGATATTTATAGAAATGAAAAATTAGGCGAAAATAAGAAAAGTGTTGCTTATTCTTTGATATTTAGGGATAAAAATAAAACTTTAAGTGATGAAGAAATAAATACAGTAATGGAAAGTATTATATCAGAATTAGAGAAGACTTTACATGCTGAATTAAGAAAATAATAAAAATTATCAAAAAAGTGTAGACAAAATTCAAAAAAAGTTATATGATTAGAAAAAAGAAGTAATCTACAAAGGAGGAATTATATAAATGGAGCAAAATGAAGTAAAAAATAAAAAAAGATTAACACCAGAATCAACCATATTATTGACTATTGGAGGAACAGCACTTGCTATTATAGTATTTAGAATTATATATTTCATTATAACTAAAACATAAATTAAAATTATAAACTTAAAGGGCTACAAAATGTAGTCCTTATATTTTTTAGAATTAGTTAAATTATCTTGATTACTTCATAAAAAGTAAAATATTTTATAATATTTTTGTAAAAATACTTGACAAATAACGAAAAATAGTGTAAAGTATATTAGCATTACAAAATACATACATAAAAAATTAACTTTCCAAGAAAAGAGGTAGTAGTTGTGGAAAAAAATGTAGAAATAAGTATATTAAATCAATTATATGGAAAGTTATTAACTAAAAAACAATCTGAAATAATAGAAGACTACTACAACCAAGACTTGTCATTATCAGAAATTGCGGAAAATAATCAAATAACAAGACAAGCTGTTAGAGACATTTTGAAGAAAGGGGAGAAGAAACTTTTCGAATATGAAGAAAAGTTACAGTTTATGAAAAGGACATTGAGTCAAGAAAAGAGAATTGAAAAAGTATTATCTGAATTAACAAAAATACAAAAAAATGATTCAGACAAACAAATAGCAATTATCTTAGAAAACATCAAAAAAGAATTAAATTGTTTAGTATAGGAAGTGAGAAAATATGGCTTTTGAAGGTTTATCATCTAGATTACAAGAAATAACAAGAAAAATCAGAGGAAAAGCAAGAATAACAGAATCTGATTTAAAAGAAATGTTAAGAGAAGTAAAACTTGCACTTTTAGAGGCAGATGTAAACTATAAAATTGTTAAAGAATTTACAACAACAATTGGAGAAAAAGCATTAGGGCAAGATGTGCTAAAGTCATTAACGCCAGGACAACAAGTAATCAAAATTGTAAAAGATGAATTAGTTAATTTACTTCGGTGGAACACAGAGCAATATTAATTTTACATCAAATCCACCAACAGTAATCATGTTAGTAGGCCTTCAAGGTTCTGGTAAAACAACAACAGCTGGAAAACTTGCAAATCTTTTAAGAAAACAAGGAAAAAAGCCATTATTAGTAGCATGTGATGTATACAGACCAGCAGCTATTAAACAATTACAAGTAGTTGGAAAACAATTAAACATACCAGTCTTTAGTAATGAAACATCAAAAGATGTTGTTAAAATTGCAAAACAAGCAAAAGAAATAGCAATATCAAAATTAAATGATGTAATAATTTTAGATACAGCAGGAAGACTTCACATAGATGAAGAATTAATGAAAGAATTAGAAAATGTAAAAGTAAATGTCAAACCACATGAAATATTATTAGTAGTAGACTCTATGACAGGTCAAGATGCTGTAAATGTAGCTGAAAAATTTAATGAAACCTTAGGAATAGATGGTGTAGTATTAACAAAATTGGATGGCGATACAAGAGGAGGAGCTGCTCTATCTGTTAAGAAAATAACAGGAAAACCTATTAAATTTGCAGCAACAGGTGAAAAGTTAAGTGATATAGAATTATTCCATCCAGAAAGAATGGCTGGAAGAATATTAGGTATGGGAGATATTTTATCTGTAATAGAAAAAGCAGAAGAAGCATTTGATATAGAAGAAGCAGAAAAACTAGAAAAGCAATTAAAGAAAAAAGAATTAGATTTAGATGACTACCTAGCACAATTAAGACAAGTAAAAAAGATGGGATCATTTTCTTCATTGTTAAAAATGATACCAGGAATGAATAAAATAAAGGATTTAAAAGTAGATGATAAAGAATTTGTAAAAATAGAAGCAATTATTTGTTCTATGACAAAAAAAGAAAAGCAAAATACAAGACTTTTAAATGCAAGTCGCAGACAACGTATAGCAAAAGGTAGTGGAACAACAGTACAAGATATTAATAAATTTATAAAATCTTTTGAAATGACACAAAAAATGATGAAACAAATGCAAAACAATAAAGGTGGTATGAAGAAGTTATTAAATGGAATAGATGAAAATACATTAAAAAACTTCAAAATATAATTTAGTTATTAAATTTTTAAATTTATATAGAAAAAAGTGTAAAACACTTATAAAATTCGGAGGTGAAAATAATGGTAAAAATCAGATTACAAAGACAAGGAAAGAAAAAAGAACCATTTTACCACATAGTAGTAGCAGATTCAAGAAGTCCAAGAGATGGTAAAATAATTGAGCAACTAGGAACATATGATCCAATGACAGATCCTGCAACAATAGTATTGGACAAAGAAAAAGTTGAAAAATGGATTAAAAATGGTGCAAAACCAACAGATACAGTAAAAGCATTAATTGAAAAAGCTTAAGGAGGAACAAAATGAAAGATATCTTAGAAACAATTATTTTAAACTTAGTAGATAATAAAGAAGCTGTTGAAATAAAAGAAGTTGAAGAAGAAAAATCTATTGTTTTTGAAGTTAAAGTTGCTGAAAGCGAAATGGGAAAAGTAATAGGAAAACAAGGAAGAATTGCAAGATCAATTAGAAATATTATGAAAGCAATAGCAACTAAAGAACAAAAAAGAGTTTCAGTTGAATTTATTGGATAATTGGAGTTTGAAAATATGACAAAATATCTTGAAATAGGTCAAATAGTTAATACATTTGGAATAAAGGGAGAAGTTAAAATAAAACCTTTTACAGATGATATAAAACGATTTGATAAATTAGAAACTATATATATAAAAAACAAAAATATGCAAAAAGAATATATGATAGAAAATGTAAAATATCATAAAAATATGGTAATTATGAAACTAAAAGATATAAATACCATAGAACAAGCAGAAGAACTTCATCAAAGTTATATATTAATTGACAGAGAAAAAGAAGAACCTTTAGAAGAAGGAGTTTATTATATAGTAGATTTAATCGGATTAGATGTATATACAGATGAAGGAGAATTACTTGGAAAAGTGGATGATATATTTAATACAGGCAGTAATGATATATATGTAGTAAAAGATGAATTAGGAAAACAGGTTCTTTTACCAGGAATACCAGATGTTTTGAAACAAGTTGATTTAAAATTAGGTAAAATAACAGTTCACCTAATACCAGGTTTAATCTAAATATGGAGGATGAAATGAAATTTGATGTTTTAACTCTTTTTCCAGAAATGTTTGATGCTATGAAACAAAGCATTCTAGGAAAAGCTCAAGAAAAAAAGCTAATAGATATAAATTTAATAAATATTAGAGATTTTTCAAAAGATAAACACAAAAAAGTAGATGATACTCCATATCGGTGGTGGTGCAGGAATGATAATAAGACCAGATGTAGTATATGATTGTTTTAAATCTATAAATCATAAACAATCAAAAGTTATCTATATGTCACCACAAGGTAAAACATTAAACCAAAAAATGGTCGAAAATTTAAGTAAAGAAAAACATTTAATTATACTTTGTGGACATTATGAAGGAATAGACCAAAGAGTTTTAGACAAAATAGTAGATGAGGAAATTTCAATAGGGGATTATGTGTTAACTGGTGGAGAAATACCTGCAATGGTGTTAATAGACAGTGTTAGTAGATACATAGAAGGAGTTTTAAAAGCTAATTCTGTACAAGAAGAAAGTTTTAGTAATCGGACTTTTAGAATATCCACAATACACAAGACCTGAAATATTTGAAGGGGAACAAGTACCAGAAGTATTATTATCTGGGAATCATAAAAACATAGAAAAATGGCGCAAAGATAAATCATTAGAAATTACAAAAAAGAAAAGACCAGATTTGTTAGATTAAAGAAAATTTTAGATAAATAAAGAAGGAGGGAATTCTAAAATGGATATTATAAAATCTATTGAACATGAACAATTGAAAAATAAAATACCAGAATTAAAAGTTGGTAATACAGTTAGAGTACACGTAAAGATAAAAGAAGGAAATAAAGAGAGAATCCAAGTTTTTGAAGGAATTATTATTAAAGTACAAGGTGGAGGAGTAAATCAAACATTTACAGTAAGAAAGATTTCTTATGGCGTTGGTGTAGAAAAAACATTTTTAGTCCATTCACCATTAGTTGAAAAAGTGGAATTAGTAAGAGTAGGTAAAGCAAGAAGAGCAAGATTATTCTATTTAAGAGATAGAATAGGTAAAGCAGCAAAAACTAAAGAGCAAGTAGGTGCTAGAATTGAAGATAAAGAGATTGTTATTAAAGAAGATTTAGTTGAAGAGCCAGAAGTAGAAGAAAAAATAGATGCACCAGTAGATACTGCTCCAGAAGAAGCACCAAATGTAGAAACTGAAAATGTAACAGTTCAAGAAACAGTAGATACAGTAAAAGAAGAAACAGTTGAAGATGTTAAAGAAGAACCTGTTGTTGAAGAAGTAAAAACAGAAGAATCTAAAACAGAAGAAACTGTAGAAGAATCAGAGACCAAGGATGAGAAAAAAGAAGATTAATATAGTAAAAAGGATATTTTGAGAGAATACTCTTAAGATATCCTTTTTTGTTAGGTCATTAAGCTTTCCATATCATATAAGCCACATGGTTTATTAATTAAAAATTGAGCAGCTTTTACTGCACCTTCTGCAAATATTTCTCTAGAATATGTAGTATGTTTTAATTCAAAAGTTTCAAATTCTCCAAAAAATTGGACAATATGCTCACCTACGATATTTCCACCCCTTATAGAATTAATACCAATTTCATTTTTATTTCTTTTTTCAGCTTTACTATGTCTATTATATTCGTAATAATATTTACCACCAAGAGCAGTATTTATTTCATTTGCAAGCATTTGAGCAGTTCCACT
>CANPZA010000096.1 GCA_947588915.1 uncultured Clostridia bacterium | reverse complement strand
AACGGTGCCTGTCCCATCTTTACCCTCCCTTACCCTCATCTTACTCACCTCCTTGACAAATAGCTATCAAATTGATAAGATATAGATAATTATTTAGCAAACGGAGGAAAAAATGATATTATATCCAAAAGCATACTTCAATGGAGTAACTGATATAACTAAAGAATTTTTACAAAAAAATAAGATTAAAGCTCTAATTTTAGATGTAGATAATACACTAATTGATTATAATAAAAATTTATCACAAAAAGTAATATTATGGGCGAAAGAACTAAAACAAAATGGAATAAAATTATATATATTATCAAACACTAATCATAAAGAAAAAGTTGAAAAAGTTGCAAAAGCATTAGATATACCTTATCAGAACTTAGCAAAAAAACCATTTAAAACTGGATTTTTAAAAGTAAAAAAAATATTAGAAGAACAACCAGAAAATATAGGAGTAGTGGGAGATCAGATATTTACAGATGTAATAGGTGGTAATAGATGTAAAATGTATACGATATTAGTTGATCCAGTTGATAAAAAAGATTACTGGTATACTGCATGGAAAAGACCATTAGAGAATAAAATAAAAAAGAATTATATAAAAAACAAAAGTAAAAAGGAGAAATGAAAATGTATTTAAATGATGTACATATTGCATATTATGTAGTAGCGATAATCTTAGGAATTATAGTTGGACAGATAACAGATTGGGTAAATAAAAGGCTACCAGAATACAAAAAAGTTATATCTAAAGATATAATTGATGAGTATAAAAGAAAATTCAAGCCAAATTATATATTAATGTTAGTAATAGCAGTAATATATGTAGGTTTAATATATAAATTTGGAATAAAAGACACATTAGTAGGTAACTTAGACTTAATAAAATTTTTAATACTAACACCAATGCTTATATCTGTTTTTGTAATTGATTATAAGCTACAAATAATTCCAAATAGACTAAACTTAACTATATTTGAAATAGGATTTGTATTTGCATTTTTATATGGATTATCAAATGTTGCAATAACAATTAATATGTTATTAGGGATGTTAGCTGGTGGACGGGATATTTTTATTGATTACACTACTTGGTGGCTTATTTTATGGGAAAGAGGCAATGGGATTTGGTGATGTGAAATTAATGGGAGCACTTCGGATTATATTTTGGATTATCAAACATCATAATAATAACACTTGTATCTTTCTTAATTGGGGCAATACTTAGTATAGTTCTATTAGCAACTAAAATTAAGAAATCTGATGAATACATACCATTTGGACCATTTATAGTAATAGCAGCATTTACTAGTATGTATGTGCCATTTGAACAAATAAAGATAATACTATTAGAAATATTCACATTAGGATTATATAAAGGGTAAAATAAATAGAAAAATGGGGGATATGTATGAATTCAAAGTTACAATGGTTGAGAAATAAAATGTCAAGTTTAGATTTACAAGGATTAATTTTAACTAATCCTGTAAATATACGTTATTTAACAAATATTGAAGCAGAAGGTATATTATTAATTACGAGAAAAGAAAATATATACATAACAGATAGTAGATATATAGAGCAAGTACATAGTATTTTGACACTATATGATGAAATAATAGTTTATGATGCACATGATGTATCAAAAGATGATTATGAAAATTTCTTTATGTTCTGTGAAAATGTAGGATTTGAAGAATATGATATTTCTTATGCAAAATATAAAGAGTATATAAGAAAATTTAAAATTAACAACTTTGTAGAAACAGAACATATAATAGAAAAGCAAAGAATGATAAAAGATGAAGATGAAATAAAAAATATAGAAAAAGCTTGTGAAATAACAGATAATTGCTTTAAATATATATTATCATACATAAAACCAGGGATGACAGAAAAGCAAATAGCAAATGAAATAGAAGATTATTATAAAGCAAGAACAGATGGAGTATCATTTGAAACAATAGTATTATCTGGGGAAAATACTTCAAAACCACATGGAGTACCAACAAATAGAAAAATACGGAAAAAAGGATATTATAACAATTGATATGGGCTGTAAAGTAAATGGATATTGCTCAGATATGACAAGAACATTTTTTGTAGGAGAAGTACCAGAAGAAGTAAAGCCAATTTATGACTTAGTATTAAAAAATCAAATTCAAACTAATGAACAATATAAAGATGGAGCAAATACAAGATTATTAACAAAAATGGTTGAAAATGATTTTAAATTATTTGGATATGATTTAGTTCATAGTTTAGGTCATGGAGTAGGATTAGAAATACACGAAGCACCATATGTAAGTTACTCAACAGATACACAACTTAAAGAAAATATGGTAATTACAAATGAACCAGGAATTTATTTACCAGGAAAATTTGGCATAAGGATAGAAGACACAGTACAGATTACAAAATTTGGTTGTATAAGTTTAACAAAATCAGAGAAAAATTATATTATAATATAAGTAAATTATAAAACTTGATTTTTCTGGAAAATTGTAGTAAAATAAACATTATATGAAGTTTAGAAAGGAGAAATAATTATGGCATCAGTATATTCAGCAGGAGATTTTAGAAATGGAACAACATTTGAAATGGAGGGAAATGTATATAGAGTAGTAGAATTCCAACATGTAAAACCAGGAAAGGGATCAGCATTTGTAAGAACAAAATTAAAAAATGTTATAACAGGAGCAACTTTAGAAAAAACATTTAATCCATCTGATAAATATCCAGCAGCAGAAATAGAAAGAAAAGTAATGCAATATTTATATAATGATGGAGGGTTATATTATTTTATGGATAATGTTACATATGACCAAATTCCATTAAATGAAGAACAATTAGGGGATTGCTTAAAATACCTTAAAGAAAACATGGAAGTTACAATACTTTCATATAAGGGAAATACATTTGCAGTAGAACCACCTATATTTGTAGAGTTAGAAGTTACATATACAGAACCAGGATTTAGTGGAAACACTACAACAACATCAGGAAAACCAGCAAAATTAGAAACTGGTTTAGAAATTCAAGTTCCATTATTCGTAAACATTGGAGATATTTTAAAAATAGATACAAGAACTTGTGAATATATGGAAAGATTATAAGAAAGGTGATTACAAAATGGGAGTATTAAAAAACGAATATAAAAGTTTTTTAGATGACATTGAAAAAAATGTAAAGAATAAAGAAGACTTAGAATATGTAAAAGGAAGATTTGCAACTTTTTTAGATATAGTTCTAGATCAAATGGATTATATAATGGATTATAAGCAAGATGAAATAGAAAAATTAGAAAGCACGCAAAACAAACTTACTTCTCAGATTCATCAAATGCAACAAGTAATTTATAACATAGAAAAAGATATTTATTTAGATGATGGATTTGACTTTGAAATTGTTTGTCCATACTGTAATTATGAATTTATTATAGATGTAGATGAAAATAATACAGAAGTTAAATGCCCTGAATGTAAAAATATAATTGAACTTGATTGGTCAGGAGATGTAGATGAAGAAGAACAAAATGGATGTTCAGGAAATTGTCAAGGATGTCAGGGATGTCAAGATGAGGATGATGATATGTAATAAAGTCGCATAGAATGTCTATTGCGACTTTTTCTATAGAAAGGAATAAAATATATGAAATATAATCTATGTTGGGATATTACTCCAAAATGTAATGATAATTGTAAATTTTGTTATAGAAATAAAACAAAAAAAGAAATATCCTTGCAAGAGAACAAAACAATTTTAAAAAATATATACGATAGTGGGATAATCAATAAAATCACGATATGTGGAGGAGAACCTTTAATCTATCAAGGACTGTTTGAATTGATAGAGAGTGTAGAAAAGCCTAATGACATAAGTTTATCGATTGTAACCAACGCAATAAAATTAGCTAAATATTATAATGAAATGTTTCATATCGATGAGGAATTATTAGATAAGATGATAAAGCATTTTAAATGGATTTGTTTTTCTATCGATGCTTCTAATGAACAAATTGAAACTTTAGTAACAAGGAATAAATTACATTATCAAAGGCTAAAGTTTATATTAGATTATTTAAAAGAACATGTACCGAACATCAATATTAAAATAAATAGTATAGTAACAAAACAGAATTATAAAGACATTCCCAATTTATATCAGTTTTTATCAAAATATCAATTTATTCGTAGATGGAAATTATTTAGATATTTAGGAGAAAACAACCCTAAAGAAATTAATGAATATTTTGAAATCACGGATAACGAATTTAAGACAGTAAAAGATTTTGTAAAAAACATACATAATAGTAATCTAAAAATTACTGTGAATGATATTGATACTTATGATGGGACTTATATTATGCTTAAACAAGATGGAACAGTAGAAATTAATGATAATGGTATATTGAAAGAAGTGTTAGACTTAAAAAAGAATACTATTACAGATATTGAAAAGATAAAAGAGTTTAAAAAAGAAAAGCATATAAAAACACATGGTGTAAATTTTTAAAAATAATCTAAAGGATTTTGATATTTTCCATCGATACGAATTCCTAAGTGAAGATGAGGACCTGTAGTGGCTCCATTTGTTGGATTTCCATTACTATCTTTATAAGGATTTCCTTTTACACCATAGACATTTTTTGGACCAACGAAACCTATAACTTGTCCTTGTTTTACATATTCACCTACATTTACAATAAAATTAGGATCACAATGGCAATAAGTAATTTTGTAGCTATCAAATGAGAGTGTAATCGTATATCCACCACCACCTAAAAATTGTCTAAAAGTGATTTCACCGATCATGTACAGCAATAAACTTACTACCAGGAGGTGCAGGTATATCAATTCCACTATGAGAAGAAGAAGCACCGATTAGTTGGTGAATTTCGACCACCAAAATATGAACTAATTTTGGTATAACCAGGTATTGGCCATACAAATCCATTAGGATTAAAGTCTAAAATTTCGCCATTAGTTTTATCAAAAAAAGATGTACTATTTAAATTAAATATAGGAATAAAAAACACAATAATAAAAAAAGATATTATGAATAATAATATATAAAACAATTTTAAATTTTTAAAAATATGAATCACCTCAAAGAAAAAAATAATAAAATAATAAAAATTTTGATATAAAAATTGGCAGGGGCAGAAGGATTCGAA
Source organism: uncultured Clostridia bacterium (assembly GCA_947588915.1). The sequence goes on along the minus strand of CANPZA010000096.1, from coordinate 646 downwards.
CCCTCACAAGCAGTTTTGGAGACTGATGTGCTACCATTAACACTATACCCCTAATTCAAAATACACTTATTATATTAGCATAAAAAAAGTATTTTAGCAATATTTTTTAATAAAATTATTGACTTTTTTAAAAGCCGATAATATAATATATGAAATTAAATAATTACGGTGAAGAAGAAAAAGTATGGTAAAATCTATTAAAAAAGAGAGCTGATGATGGTGGAATATCAGTAATAGATACATATGGGGAGCTTTGGAGTAATATAAAAATTAAGGTGCTTAAAATTTTAATTTTAAGAATTAGGGTGGAAACGCGGAAAAGGTTAACTTTCGTCCCTAGCAAATAAGCTAGGTTTCGAAAGTTTTTTGACATTTCTAAGATAAATTCAAAAAAATATAAAAGGAGGAATAGTTATGGTAAAATCAATGGAAACTTTAGTATCACTATGTAAAAACAGAGGATATATATATCCTGGATCTGAAATTTATGGAGGTTTAGCAAATACATGGGATTATGGACCTCTAGGGGTTGAATTGAAAAATAATGTAAAAGAAGCATGGAAGAAAAAATTTATTCAAGAAAATAAATATAATGTAGGTCTAGATGCTGCAATTTTAATGAATCCTACAACTTGGGTGGCTTCAC
>CANPZA010000095.1 GCA_947588915.1 uncultured Clostridia bacterium | reverse complement strand
CACAGCAGTGCTTAAGAGTTTACTCAAAATAATTGAGGGAACAACAATAAAAATTCAGATGGATCCGTTTTCGGAAAAAGAGATAAATTTCAATACTAAAAATATTATTGTAATTTTCTTAGGTGCCTTTTCAGGATTAGAAAAAATCAGAGAAAAAAGATTAAATACTAATCCATTAGGCTTTACCTCAGTAAATAGTGCAATTAGAAAAAGCCAATCATCAAGATATATTAAAAAAGACTTAGTTGAGTATGGTATGCCAGAAGAATTTGTAGGTAGAATAGATACTATAATAGAAATGAATAAGCTTACTAAACAAGACTTAAAATTGATATTAAAAACATCAAATCTATCTATATTTAGAAGGTATCAAGCTGAATTAAGAAAAAGAGGAGTATCTTTATCTTATGATGGAAAACTGTTTGAGAGTATTGCAGAAAAATCACTTGAACTTGACACAGGAGCAAGAGAACTTAGTAATACTGTAAACTTTATTTTTGAGAATATTATATATGATATTCTTGCAAATCCTTATAAATTCAGAAAATGCACTTTAGATTTAGATATTGTGCATGATAATACTAAGTATACATTGTCTTAGTTGTCATAATTGATTTTAAAAGTGCCTTATAGATAATAATAATCTATAAGGTACTTTTTATGTATGGATTACTTTGCAAGTTGAAAAAATACTTAAAATATGGTATAATAAAGGTGTAGATTTATGAGATGAGTACATAAGAAAAGGAGGGATTTTTATGGAAGGAAAAACTAAAAAAATAAATAAAACATTAAAGGTATTTTTAATTACAATATTTTGTTTATTAATATTAATCATTGCTTATGAAGTGTTTATATTTTCTGATGGACTTTTAGATACTAGTACTAAAATGTCAAAAGAAGAAGTTATTGAATTATTAGAAAAAGGAAAAGAATATTCAAATTATTACTATTCACCAGAAAATACGATTTCAGGTATTTTTAGAATAGAAGATGAAAATAAAACAGAAATTTATGTAAAAGATAATATTAAAAAAGTTGTAGTTAAGGGAAATACTTTACAATGGGATAATTATAACACAAATGAAACAATAACTATAATGGGAGAATATAAAGGAAAAAATTATGCATCTATCGGAGATTTATCAAGTGATAGTTTTCAAGAAAATTCTAATAGTCAAATGGGATTTGATTATTCCTTAATTGCAGATGAAGAACATTTTAATTATAACTTTAAATATTTAGGTAAAAAAGAAATTGATGGAAGAAGTACTGTATTAGTAAAAGTATGGAGCAAAAATAATTCTGAAATGTTTGCTACAAAATTTTTAATAGATGAACAAACTGGATTAATAACAAAAAGAATAGATTATACTATGTATGGAATTTTATTAACAAATATGATTTGTGATAGAAATGTAAAATTAGATATAGTTACAGATCAAGATGTTGAAAGACCAGATTTATCTAATTATGAAATATTAAAATAAAATATAAAGTAAAACTAATAGCAGAGAAATCTGCTATTTTTTTGTGTTATAATAAAAATAAAAAATTTATAAAAATTTGTAATAAAATGAAGAAATTAATCTCATATAATGTGAAAGGAGGAAAAAGTTATGCAGAATATAGAAGAAGTATATAAGCAATATTCAAATACTGTATTTAAATATTTATTCTGCTTAACTGGAAAAGAAGATGTAGCAGAAGATTTAACACAAGAGACTTTTACAATTGCAGTAAAAGAAATTAATAAATTTAAAGGCAATTGTAAAATATCAGTTTGGTTGTGCCAAATAGCAAAACACTTATGGTATAAAGAACTAAAAAAGGCTAAGAAAAATATCTCTATTGAAGACTTAAAAGAAGATATCATAGAACATGAAACAACAGAGGATATTGTTTTACAAAAAGAAGACAAATTAAAATTATTTAAAGATATACAACAATTAGATGAATTATCAAGACAAATAATATATCTAAGAATGGTTGGTAATTTAAATTTTATAGAAATAGGAGAAATACTTGGGAAAACGCCAAATTGGGCAAGAGTAACATTTTACAGAGCCAAACAAAAAATAAGGGAGGTAAATAAAGATGGAAAAAAGAAAAGAATGTGAGATTGTACAGGACTTATTGTTAGGGTATGTAGATAATATACTAAATAAGGAATCAAAAAAATTAGTAGAAGAACATTTAAAAAGCTGTGAGGAATGTCAAAGACAATTAAAAGAAATAAATAAAGATATACAAGAAAATGAAAATAATAAGAAAAAAGAAATTGATTATTTAAAAAAAATAAGAAGAAAAAATAGAATAAAATCATTTTTTTTAGTAATAGGAGTAATTTTAGTAATAGTATTTTCTATTTTTTTATATAAGTTTATCATTGTTCATAATATTGAAATTAATGCTGAAAAATCATTATCAAGTAATAATTTTTATAAAGAATCAAGGCAAGTACTACCTGATAATCAAGCAGCAGTAATAAAATATTATTATAAAGATGGAAAATATAAGGAAGTACATGAAAGATATACAGATAGCGGAAAAGAGGTTTTGGATATTATATATGCAATTAAAGATTCAGATGAAATGATATCAATTAATGAAAAAGAAAAGAAGGTAACAATTCAGAAAGGTGAATTTACTAAAATAATGACAAAAGAACAGAATCTTAAAAATGTTTCTTTTGTAGGAACATCTGGGAACTTAGACTTAATAGAAGCTCTTATTACTCAAATTGGAAAAGCATGTTTATTTTCGATTGATACTGATACTTATGAAATAGGTAGACCATATTATATTTTCAGAAAACCATTTGAAAATTCTACTAAATGGGAAATATGGATAGATAAACAAACAGGACTTCCATTAAAAGTAATAAATTATAATGCAACTAGAGAATTTTTTGCACAAACAGACATTGTTAAAAGAGTTACAGATATAATTCAAGAATATAAATATGATTTTGATGTAGTAACAGATGAAGATGTAAATGTTCCTGATTTATCAGCATATGATATTAAATATGTATCTGATGAAACTTTATTTAATGGCGAAGGTTAGGCTTTAAGTCTAATCTTCTTTATTAACAATGGTTCACATATTCTTTTATACTTATTTGATCTCCTACTATGTCTTCTCATATATTCTTCTATATTTGGATGACTCTATAAATTGAAAAGATACTTAAAATATGGTATAGTAAAGGCGTAGATTTATGAGATGAGTACATAAGGAGAGATTATAATGGATTTAGCTATAAAAAATGCGGAAATAAAATCATATTTTAAAATTTTATCTAAAGATATACCAGATTTTATAATAGAATATGCTAATGTAAAAGAAATGCAAAGATTAAAGGGAATAAGTATGATATCAGCATGTGAACATACAAAATTAATACCATATAAATTTTTTCACACAAGATATGAACATAGTATAGGAGTGGCATTAATTGTTTGGAATTTTACAATGGATAGAAAACAAGCAATTGCTGGATTATATCATGATATTGCTACTCCATCTTTTAGTCATGTAGTTGATTTCTTACATGGAGATTATCAAAAGCAAGAATCTACAGAAAACTTAACAGAGAAAATAATAAAAGAATCTAACGAGATTAAAAGACTACTAGATAGAGATAACATATCAATTAATGATATAATAGATTATCATATATATCCAATAGCTGATAATGATGGACCTAGATTATCAGCAGATAGATTGGAATATACTTTGAGTGATGGATTAGTTACTCAAAATGCATTTTCTTTAGATTCAATAGATAGAATATATAAAGATATAACTGTACTTAAGAATGAAGAAGGAGAAGATGAAATAGGTTTTAAACATCTAAATATAGCAGAAGAATATATAGAAAGGGCAAGCAAGATGTGGCACTTATTTTCTGGTAATAACGAAAACAATATGATAATGCAGTTTTGGACAGATATATTAAGGAAGATGGTAAAAGAAGGATATATTGTGGAACAAGATTTATATAAATATTCGGAAAAAGAGATAGTAAATAGATTGAGAAATTGTGAAAACAAAAAAATTTCAGAGGCTTTTAAAATTTTTGAAAATGCAGAACAAATAGGAAGAAGCGAAACAGAAGTTGAAAATAAATATTGTATATCTATTAAGACAAAAAAAAGATATACAAATCCATTAGTATTAGTAGATGGACAAGTATTAAGAGTAAGTAAAGCTTCAAAAAAAGGAGAAGATATAATCGAAGAAATAAAATCATTTAAAGATAGCAAATATGCATATTTAGATATTAAGATGTAGAAAATATACAACAAAATGAAAATAATAAGAAAAAAAGAAATTGATTATTTTAAAAAATATATATCTGATGAAACTTTATTTATTAATATTAAAAATTAGTTAAACTTGAATTCCTACTAATTTAGTAGTATAATAATTACTAAGTGGAGGCGAAGTTTTATGAAAATATCTACAAAAGGAAGATATGCACTAAGAGTTATGATGGATTTAGCAATCAACAGTAGTGAAAAATTTATATCTTTAAAAGATATAGCTAAAAGACAAAACTTATCAAATAAATATTTAGAACAAATTATAGCAATGTTAAACAAAGCAGGTTATTTAGAAACAGCTAGAGGAAACAATGGGGGGTATAAATTATCTAAAAAACCAGAAGAATATACAGTAGGAGATATATTAAGAGCAACAGAAGGAGATTTAGCTCCAATTTATTGTCTAACAGAAGAAGGAAGTTGTGACAAAAAAGCAAATTGTAAAACATTTTCTTTTTGGAAAGGATTAGATGATACAATCAATGAGTATATTGATAGTAAAACATTAGAGGATTTAATAAGGTAGATTTCTAAAAGATTTCTACTTTTTTAGTAATTCATATTGACTTACTAGGAAATGCATGATATAATTCCTACTAGTTTTGTAGGAAAGGGAGAGGTAAAATGAAAACAATATATTTAGATAATAATGCAACTACCAAAACTGATGAGGAAGTTGTAAAGGCAATGTTACCATATTTATCAGAAAACTATGGTAATCCATCTTCTATTTATAAAATAGGAAGAGAAAATAGAAAAGCAGTTGAAGAAGCAAGAGAAAAAGTAGCAAAAATATTAAACTGTGAACCAAATGAAATATATTTCACAGCTGGAGGAAGTGAAAGTGATAATACAGCAATTAAAGGAATTGCACATAGTTACAAATTTAAAGGTAATCATATTATTACATCTGCTATAGAACATCCAGCAGTACTAGAAACTTGTAAACAACTAGAAAAAGAAGGATTTGAAGTAAGCTATATAGGAGTAGATGAAGATGGAATTATTAAACTAGATGAATTAGAAAAAGCAATAAAAGATAATACAATTCTTATTACTATTATGTTTGCAAACAATGAAATTGGAACAATACAGCCAATTAAAGAAATAGGAGAATTAGCTAAAAAACATAATGTATATTTCCATACAGATGCAGTACAAGCAGTTGGAAGTGTGAAAATTGATGTTAAGGAATTAAATATAGATAGTTTATCTCTATCTGCACATAAATTTTATGGACCAAAAGGTATAGGAGCATTATATGTAAGAAAAGGAGTAAGATTTGATAAATTCGTAAATGGAGGACATCAAGAGAGAAATAAAAGAGCAGGAACTGAAAATGTAGCAGGTATTGTAGGATTAGGAAAAGCAATAGAACTTGCTTATGAAAATTTAGAAGAGCATAATAATAAAATTAAACAATTAAGAGATTACTATGTAGAACAAATAAAAGAAAAAATACCATATATAAAAATAAATGGTGATATGGAAAAAAGATTACCAGGAAATAGTAATATTTCATTTAGATTTATTGAAGGAGAAGGATTACTTCTTAACTTAGATTTAAAAGGTATTTGTGCATCAAGTGGTA
>CANPZA010000094.1 GCA_947588915.1 uncultured Clostridia bacterium | reverse complement strand
TAAATAATATTATATATAAAAATATATTCATTTTGCTTCCTTTTTTAAATTTAGCCATACACACTCTGTGTGCGTATGGCTAGATATTATATTTTCTTTTTATTAAGCACCAGCTCCAACTGGTCCCCATGCATCAAGTTTTCCATCAGTACCTATTGTAGCTTTTACAGCTTTATCTGCTTTAGTTGTATCAGTTGGTGTTATTGTTACTACATGACTATCTAATGATATCGTTACTCCAGATACTCCTTTTGTTACAAGCTTTGTAATTTCTTGTTCAACATAAGTTTGTTGAGTATTTGATGATAGTGTATTAGTAACATATTTTGCTTCATAATACTCTTCCATACCTGTATTAGCTGCCATAGCTATTTGATCCTTTGCAGCTCCAATATTATTTTCTACAGCAGAATCACTTGCTTTTGTCAATATACCTTCATCTCCTGTAAGCATTGCAATTGAAATACCAGCTAAAATTAATAATACGATGATTGTAATTACTAAAGCAATTAATGTAATACCTTTTTGATTTTTCATATTTTTCTCTCCTTTGCATATTTTTTATATTAATCTATTCCCAACCATCTAATCCACCATTTGCAGTAATGGTTGCTGTTACAGTTTTTACTCTCGCATTTGTAGTCTTTGGAGCTATTTCTACTTTGTATTCTTCTTCTCCATTTGTTACTGTTATTTTTGCTTCACCTATTATATTTTTATTTTCAGCTTCTGTGAATTTTGTTGCAAGTTTATTTGCAACAAATTTTTGTGGTGTATCTTTAGTTCCTGCAGTAGTAGTATATTTTGTTTCATAATATTCCTCTAATGCTGAGTTAGCTTCTAGTGCTACTTGATCTTTTGCACTTCCTATATCGTTTTCAACAGTAGAATCACTTGCTTTTGTTAATATACCTTCATCTCCTGTAAGCATTGCAATAGAAATACCTGCTAAAATTAATAATACGATAATAGTAATTACTAAAGCTATTAATGTAATACCATTTTGTTTTTTCATATCTTTTCCCTCCTTTTTCTTTAGATTTATATATATTAAACCTATATTGATTTCTTACCAATATAACGTTAATAACAAATTAATTATTTAGTACCTTTATAATTAAAGTATTGTGCATCTGGGGCCGTTGTATTACTATTTGCATTTCCATTACTTGAGGTACCACCTGAATTATTTGAACCAGAGTTACCAGTTGTTCCAGCATTTTGGTTATTTCCATTTCCACTTTGTGTATTAGAAGACTCTCCATTTGTCGAAGTTAAATCATAAGATGAAAATGGATTAGTTTTACCTGGTCTGTAATTTCTGACTCTTTTATAATTATTTAAATCATCTGTGTTTACTTCATATGTCATTATAACTTGACTTTCATCTATCTGTTCACTTTCTTCTAGTTCTTCTCTTGCATCTTCTGGTGTTGTATATGATACAGGATTTGGTGTAGTTTTTGTCATAGGGACATATTCATATAATGCAATACCTAAAACTAATATTATAGCCAAGCATAATAACAATGCAATAATTATTTCTTTTAAAAGATTTTTTGTCATTTTTTTATACTCCTTTATTTTTATTCGGCTGTATTTGTAGTGTTGGTTGTTGAATTACTAGTATTTGTACTATTAGTCGTGTTAGTACTATTTGTAGTATTAGTTGAATTTGTACTGTTTGTTGTATTAGTTGTGTTTGTTGTATTTGTATCATCCTCTGTTGTATCTTCAACTGTAGTACTTATTTGTGAAATATCTCTAATTGCAATATCTCTACATGTAAATGTTGCCTGTAAAATTCCTTCTTCTGAATCTGATGGTTGCATCTTAAATTGCTCTATTCTAAATCCTAAAGTATCATCATTTTCAATATCAGATATAAAATCTGTAATTGAAATGTAACTTCCATGAACTGTAAATTCTAAATCATAATAATCTATATCGCCACTAGCACTATTTTTTACATCCATCTTTAGAACAACACCTTCAGAAGTTGCATAACTACCTAACTTGACCCACAAAGTTTCTAATTCATATCTTTCTATATGACTTGAAGCTTGTACATCACCTTCTGAACTAGCCATTGCCATTTCTTCATATGTTTCTTTCTGTTCCATTAATTTTCTAGAATTTTCAACTACATCACTTACAGCCTTTCTATAATCTGTTTCTGCTAATTTACTAGCTTGTTGAATCGTAGAATCTAACTCAGCATTTCTCTGTCTAATTCCCATATAACTAAGAATCTCTATATTACCTATAGTAAATCCTTTTAAGCCAATAAATGCAGCAAGTATTAGTAGTAATGCAATCAAAATTGTAATTAATAATTTTCTCATGGTATATCTCCTTCTATTTTAATTGTAATTACATTATTATCTTTTTGTCCTGCTGTTGAAATTACATTTGTTAAAATAACATCTGTTTTTAACTTAGCTGTAAAAAATCCTAATTGTTCATATCTATTTGATTGTGCAGTAATAACAATATGAGTATCTGTTGTATTTTCAATTTCTGTTAATTGAACATTATCAGGTATAACTGACATAATTTGATTTAACAAATTAGGAATAGCATTTCTTGTTTTGTTTCTCTCTGATAATTTATCATTAGCATCTTCTAAGTTTTTAATCATTGTAGTATATTCATTTGTTCTTGCTAATATTTTTTGATTATCAGTATTTGCAAGTGAAATTTGTGCATTTGTTGCAGCTATAGATTCTTTTGCTTCTTGCTCTTTTTGATTCATTTGATATGCTAACACTCCTGAAAATCCTGTATATATAACTACTAATAAAATCATTCCAACACATAATCTAATCAAACTAATTTCAGTGCTATTAAGTTTTTGTCCTAAATCCCAAGTGAACCATCCACTTAAAGCATTCTTATCTTTACCTTTTCCAGATCCTCCGCCTACATCTAATTCTATCCAAGAAGGTAATCTATCAGCAAGTGTCTTATTTTTAAAGTTCATTCCTGAAATACCTTCTCCTACACCCATAAGTGCTAAAGAAATAGCAGAATTCACTTCAATATAATCTTTTATACTTATATCCCTTGTAGTTTGTATAAAATATGGCCTTAAAATTTCACATTGTACATTATCTAAATACTCTTGGAAATATAAATCAATATTATTAATCAATGCAGCTGTACCTGTAATATATGCTTTTTTAATTTTATCACCATTTGATCTAATAATTTCTCTTACCTTTCCAACAATTGTATACAATGTTGGCATTATATCCTCTAAATATTCTGATTGTTCTTCTTGTAATTCTCTTCCTTCAGAAGTATATATAGTAGTATTTTTACATATTTCATAAGAATTTAGATAAGAATTTTCTTTTGCATTTATTTTTGTTAAAAACTCCCTACTTCCTTCTTCTATTTTATCTATGTTATATACTTTATTATCTAATATTGTCGTTACTGTTGTACTATCTTCAATATTAATTATTACCGAATTATCATTATTATCTGTATCAATCAAATTAGGAATTGACATAGAAATAGGTGATATATTTGATAATTTATATCCTTCAACTATTTGTATTTGTTTGTTTAATTCTATCTTATTTTCAGATACATGTATTACTCTAATTTTATCCCTATCTTCTTGGTCTCCAACAACAGCATATCTAGTTTCAAATACATTAGGATTATAACCTTTTTCAGCACAATAAGAAGTAAATTCTGTATTTATTGCTTTTTGTAAATCATTTTTTGTAAGTAAAGCAAACATATCATAATAATTATACATTTCTTCAGACATATTAATACTAATTGGTGTCTTTTGACTGTATGTCTCTTGAATAACTTGTTCAATTGCTTCACCAATTTTATCATAAAACTTAATTCCAAAAGCATCAACTTTTATTAAATCATGATCTTTTGAAATCTTCGCATATTTAATTAAATTTTCTTCGATATAAAGCCCTAGGCATGTCGTATTTGCCATTGTTTACTCCTTTCAATTGATATAATTATATTTTTTACAATTTATCAAAAAAGAATACTTGAATATTTTACACATTTCTTCAAATATACTTATATTTTATAATTATTTGGCAAAAAGTCAATAGTTTTAACACACTTGTAATGTAAATGTAATATTTCTGTAACACTTCTTCCTTTTAATTTCTATTTATCGTTTTTTTAATAATTTACAAATATAAAAACCATCTACTTCATCATTTTGAAAATTACTAAATGTCTCCTCAACCACAAACATTTTATTTTTTTCGACAAAATTTTCTATAATTTTTTCATTCTCATCTTTTAATATACTACAAGTTGAATAAACAATCTCTCCTCCTACTTTTAAATATTTAGAACAATTTTCTAATATCTTACTCTGTACTTTAGTTATTTCATTTATATCCTCAAAATTTCTTCTCCATTTAATATCTGGTTTCCTTTTCAATACCCCTAATCCCAAACATGGTACATCTAATAAAATTTTGTCGAAAAAATTAACATACTTTTCTTCATAAATAGTTGCATCCCTTACTTCAGTCTTTATAATATCAATACCCAATCTTTTTGCAGTTTCTTCGACAAGTTTTGCTCTGTGCAAATGAATATCCCAAGCAATAATTTCTCCTTTATTTTCCATAATTTCAGCAATATAACTTGTCTTTCCTCCTGGACTACTACAACTATCTAAAACCCTTTGGTTAGGTTTCGGATCTAACACTAAAGGTATCTTTCCTGCTTGCTTATCTTGCACAGTAAACAATCCTTGTTTAAAAGCTTGTATATTCTCTATATTTCTAACTTCTTTTAATTCTAAAAAATCTTCACAATCTGTTTCTTCAAAAATTATATTCTCTTTAATCAATTCATTTATTAAATCTTGCTTATTAGTTTTTAATCTATTCACTCTTATATATAATTTTGGTCTCATATTAGAATTTCTACAAACACTCTCCACTTCCTCTATATTATATTGTTTTAATAACTCTTCAACTATCCACATTGGCATAGAAGTAGTTTTAGAAATTCTTTCTATATCATCATCTATTTTAAAAAACTCTTCATAATCTTTTTTATCAATCTTTCTTAAAATTGCATTAACAAAATTAGAACTAGACTTATGTCCATATCTTTTAGCTAAATTAACAGCCTCATTCACAGCTGCAGACTTTGGCACTTTATCTAAAAAAACTATTTGATAAATACTCATTCTTAAAATATTTAAAATCCATAAGGAAATCTTTTTTATCTTTACATTAGAATATTTTTTAATAATTTCATCTAATGTTAATCTCCAAGAAACAGTACCATAAACAATTTCAGATATAAAGCCAACATCCCTTTTATCTAAACTAACAGAACTTTTCCTTGCCTGATTCAGTACCTTATCTAAAGCAATATTAGAAAATGCTCCATTCTTATCAACATCATAAAGAACCTTTAATATAATCTCTCTACACTTATCAACCATAAAACAACTATCCTTCCATCTTGGGTAAATTTGGGACAGGCACAACTTTACCTTTTTGTTTATTACTAATTTTTTTAATTATATAATTTTTAATTAAAAATTTCTACTTATTTTGTATATTTTTTCTAGATTACGGAAAAGATACTTGTAAAAGATTTTTGGAGGTCGATTATGGATATAAAAAAGCATTTATTGATAACTGGTAATTCTGATGTTTCTTGGAAAGATGCTATTGTTAAGGCAGTTCAAGAAGCTTCTAAATCAATCGATTATCTTTCAGAAGTAACTATTTTAGAACAACGTGCTAGTATTGATGGAAACAAAATTTCCCAATATTTTGTTGATTTAGATATTAGTTTTACTGTTGATTTAGAAAGAAATAATAATAATAATAATTAAAGGAGGTATGTAATGGATCCATTAGAAACAAAACAAACTTATCAAAAATATGTAGATAAAAAATCTCCCAATTCACCTATTTTAAAAAATTGCTTTAATGCTTTTTGGGTTGGCGGATTAATTTGTACAATTGGACAGATTATA
>CANPZA010000093.1 GCA_947588915.1 uncultured Clostridia bacterium | reverse complement strand
AGCAAATACTTTAATTTAAAACATCAAAGAACAACATGGAGTCCTAAAACAATAAGAGCAATGCTTGTAAATGAAGTATATATTGGAAACACTGTACAAAATAAATGCGTTTCTGTTTCATATAAAGTAAAAAAGAGAAAACCTAAGAACGAAAATGAATATATAAGAGTAGAAAATACACATGATGCAATTATTTCAAAAGATGATTTTATAAAAGTTCAGGAAATCTTAAAAAGCAAAAAAAGCCTATCAACGCCAAAACATGATGAATTACTAAAAGGACTAATCTTTTGTCATAATTGTAGTAGACAACTTAGAATCTGTTATCGAGGAAAAAACAAAAAAATTGGTTATATAGATTGTAGTTTAGCAAGAGGAAAAGACAAAAAATGTAAGACTTGTAATTATAATTACAATAAATTTGAAAATAAAGTGCTTGATAATATAAGAGATATAGTTAATACTTTTTGTGATAAAAATGCTTTAAAATTGATATATGAAAAAAATAAAGATAGTTATAATCAGCTTATAAAAAAAGAAGAACAAAAAATATTAACTATAAAAAATCAAATAGAGGATATATCAAAAAAACTGGATAAAATGTATATGGATAACTTAAATGGAATTATAACAGATAGTGACTATTTTAGATATTCAAAAGATTTTATAGAACAGCGAGAAAAACTTGAAAATAACTGCAAAGACATACAAGATAAAATAAAGATATTACAAAATAAGATTAAAATTAATCAAGATAAAGAAAAAACTAGTCAAGTAATTGAAGAATTTTTAAAGTTCGAAAATCCAAATAAAAAAGTATTATTTGAATTAATAGATAAAATAGAATTAGATGAGTTTAAAAACATATACATATACTTTAATTTTTCAGAATTAAATATTGTGAAAGAAGGGCCTAAGTAATATTAATTTCACCCAAAGTGCATAGTTAAAATTATATTGGTAACTTTAGCAATGCTTCACATTTGGCATGGGTATATGATATTTTTTGCAAAACAGGAATAAAGGTATCTTTTCCAATTATAGCAGATAGAAATGGAGAAATAGCAAGAAAATATGGAATGATATCAAGTGATATTAGTAATACAGAAACAGTAAGAAATGTATTCATAATTGATGATAAAGGAATAATAAGAACAATTCTGATTTATCCTTTAAATATTGGAAGATTTATTCCAGAGATAATTAGAATTGTTCAAGCACTTCAAATGGCAGAATGTAGCAAACGGATCAACTGCTGCTAATTGGTTACCAAACCAACCAGTAATTATTCCACCACCACAAACATTTGAATTATTACAAAAAAGAAATGAAGAAATAGAAAAAAATCAAAATGGAATTAGCTGGTATCTAAGTTTTAAAGAACCACCCCAAAATTGCATAGAAGAAAATGAAAAAAAGAAGTTGGAATAAGAAAATAGAGTTACTACAATAAGAAAAGTAGTAACTCTATTTCTTTAAAGTTATATAATATTTTATTGCGAAAAATGTGTAAATTTTCTTTAAAATACTTAAAAAAGTGTGTAAAATTATTAAATATGTGTTATAATGTATATAGGAGATGATAGACATGGATAGAAAAATAATGAATGATTTAATTAATTGGAAAAATGATAAAAATAGAAAGCCATTAATATTGCGTGGTGCAAGACAGGTTGGAAAAACATATATAATAAAGAAATTTGGAAATGAAAATTATGATGGAATAGCATATTTTAATTTTGACCATGATACAGAATTATATAATTTATTTGATAACACCAAGGATCCAAAAAGAATTTTAGAGCAGTTATCTTTTATTTATGGAAAAGCAATCATTCCAGAAGAGACATTAATTGTTTTTGATGAAATACAAGAATGTCCAAGCGCTTTAAATTCATTAAAATATTTTGAAGAGGAAGCAAATGAATATCATATTGTTAGTGCAGGTTCATTACTTGGAATACGATTATCACACACATCTTTTCCAGTAGGTAAAGTCGATTTTTTAGATATGTTTCCAATGACATTTTCAGAATTTTTGCAAGCAGATAATTGTGAAAATTTAGTAGAATATATGAATTCTATAAAACAAATTGAAAATATCCCAGATATATTTTTCGATAAATTAACTGAAAAGCTAAAAGCATATTTTATAATAGGTGGTATGCCAGAAGCGGTAAATTCTTGGGTTGAAGAAAAAAATGTTGAAAAGGTAAATAAGATACAAGAGAATATTTTAAGAGCTTATGAAAGTGATTTTTCGAAACATACTACTAATATTGAAGCAAATAGAATTTCTATTATTTGGAATAGCGTACCATCTCAAATATCAAAAGAAAATAAAAAATTTTTATACCAAGTTGCAAAAGTAGGAGCAAGGGCAAGAGAATATGAAGGTGCGTTAAATTGGCTAAAAGATGCAAATATTATATATAAAATATATAATGTTACGAAACCTAGTATGCCACTGATTAGTTATAATGATTTATCTGCATTTAAGATATATCTAAATGATGTTGGTTTATTAAGAAAAATGACAGATTTAGATAGTAAAATTGTAATAGAAGGAAATAAATTATTTGAAGAATTTAAAGGTGCATTAACGGAGAATTATGTAATACAAACTTTATCATCTATGGGATTACAACCATATTACTTTACATTTGATAACAGATATGAAATAGATTTTATACTTCAACATAAAAATAATATTATTCCAATCGAAGTTAAATCTAGTGAAAATATTAATAATACTAGTTTAAAAATTTATAATGAAAAATATAATCCAAATACTAGAATTAGATTTTCAATGCGAAACTTAAATAAAGATGATAATCTAATTAATATACCTTTATTTATGGTAGAATATATATATAAAATAATAAATTTATAATAATTTTTTAAATTTAGGAACTTTTATAACTAAAGAATATGGAAAAATTTCTTGAAATGAGTAATAAAAAGTAATTAAAATTGTGTTATATAAATAAGTAAAAAATTAAAAGAAGATTTAGCAGAAAAATATAATCCATCTAATTTATTTAAAAATAAAAAAGAGAAAAATGAAGAAAATGTAATTAAACAAATAAAAGATGTAGAAATGATAGAATACAAAGAAAATATATTTACAAAACTAAGAAAATGGTTTAGAAGAATATTTAATAAAAGTGATATGCAATGAATTTATATAATATTATTAAAAAATTTAGAAATAGCAGATAACAATTCTGTTATTTTTTATACCATAAAACAAACCAGTTATATAAGAATATTTACCAAGTAAGAAAAAACAATGAAAAAATATATAAAGTGTGCTATTATATTATTAATAGTAAATAAAAAAGGAGATGCTATAATGGATATAGAAGTAAAAATAGATGAAAAATACAATACAAGTAAAATTATAATATATACAAACCAAATTACCGAAGAAATTTCAAATATAATAGACCAATTATCCAATATTAATCGAAAAGTATTAAAATTATATAAAGATGAAAAAATGTACATATTGAATCAAAATGAAATTGAAACGATTTATGCAGAAAATGGAAAAACTTATGCCAGATCAAATAATGAAACATATATAGTAAAGAATAGATTATATGAACTAGAAAATATACTAGACAAAAAAGTATTTTCTAGAATATCTAATTCAGAAATAGTTAATTTTAATCTAGTTGAAAATATAGATTTTAAAATAATTGGAACTCTTATATTAAATTTTAAAAGTGGTAATAAGTCTTATGTTTCAAGAAGATATATACCAAAGATTAAAAAGTTTTTAGAAATATAAAAGGAGATGGTTTAAATGAAAAAAGAAAATGATGTAAAAAGAGTTTTAACAAAGTCTTTAGTAGGTTTCACATTGGGAGTAACTTTGCTTATGCTAGCTTACATAGGTGTATATTTTATAGAAGGAAATGAAGTATTTATTAGTGAAATAAGTCAATTATATAATATTAAAACATTAATTTCTCAGCTTTTAGTTAATGGAATATCATATTATATAATTTTTATAACTTTTCAAATATATTCATTATTACAAGAAAAAGAAATTATAGAAAAATACATAAAAAAATATTCATATAAATTTGTATTACCATTATCATTAATATTAGCGATACTTATTACAATTATTTGTATTATACTTTCAAATGCAGAAATATATAGTGAAAATATAAGAAATTTAAATATTGTAGTTTTAGTAATTACTTATGCTTTAGAAGGAATAGTTTTAATAAAAAAAGCATTTGAAGAAAATCAATGGATAAAAGAAATAAATAAGAGATTAAAAGAAAAAAATAAGTAATATTCTTTATAGTAAAAATCAAGGACAACAACTTTAAAAATTATACAAATCAAAACGAAAATAAAATTGGGGCTATTAAAAACTAATAATTTATTAAAAATTGTAAATACTAAATTTATAAAGAAAATTAGGAGGTATAAGATGGAAGCAAATCAAAAAATAAATTGCACAGTTTCAAGTTGCAGATATAATAATGGAGAAAAGCAAAAATGTATGCTAGAAGCAATACAAGTTGCCCCAATGGAAAATGTAGATACTAAAAATCCAGATGAATCTATGTGTGCTAGTTATAAATATGAAGAAGATTAGAAAATAAATACTCTAAATTTTATTTTTAGAGTATTTTATATTTTTTCTTGACATATTAAATAAATAGAAATAAAATAAAAATGAAAATAGATAATAAAGGAGGAATAATATATGTTAGTAACAACAAAGGAAATGTTTGAAAAATCAATGAAAGAAGGATTTGCTATAGGAGCTTTTAATGTAAATAATATGGAGATAATTCAAGCGATTGTAGATGCTGCTGCAGAAAGTAAATCACCTGTAATTTTACAAGCTTCTTCTAGTGCTATAAAATATGCCAGAATTAATTATTTGATGAAAATGGTTGAAGCAGCAGTAGAGGAACATCCAGAAGTTCCAATAGCCATTCATTTAGATCATGGACCAGATTTTGAAACAGCAAAAATGTGTATTGATGCAGGTTTTACATCAGTAATGATAGATGGATCTAAATATGATTTTGAAGAAAATGTAAGACTTACAAAACAAGTTGTAGATTATGCACACAGTAAAGGTGTTGTAGTAGAAGCAGAACTTGGCAAACTAGCAGGAATTGAAGATGATGTAAATGTTGCACAAGAAGATAGTATGTATACAGATCCTATTCAAGCTCAAGAATTTGTAGAAAGAACAGGTTGTGATTCATTAGCAATTGCGATAGGAACAAGTCATGGTGCTTATAAATTTAAAGGTGAGGCAAAATTAAGATTTGATATATTAAAAGAAATAAAAGAGAGAATACCAAATACTCCAATTGTATTACATGGTGCTTCAACTGTAATTCCAGAACTTGTAGATATGTGTAATAAATATGGGGGAGATATACCTGGAGCAAAAGGTGTGCCAGATGAAATATTACATGAGGCAAGTATATCTGGAGTTTCAAAAATTAATGTGGATACAGATTTACGTTTAGCAATGACAGCAGGAATAAGAAAGGTATTTGTAGAAGAACCTAATGCTTTTGATCCTAGAAAATATTTAAAACCAGCTAGAGAATTAATAAAAGAAACTGTAAAACATAAAATGATGAATGTATTTGGATCTAGCAACAAAATTTAAAAATTAATAAAAAATTAAAAAGCTATCAATATTAAAAAATATTTGATAGCTCTTTAATTGTATAAATTTTTCTCTTTTAAAGCTTTTTGTATTTTAATTTCAGCATCTTTTTTTGCTAAATCTTGACGTTTATCATAAAGTTTTTTACCCTTACCAATGCCGTAATTCTAATTTAACAAAACTTCCTTTAAAATAAATACTAATTGGAATCAGGCTATATCCTTTCTGCTTGGTCAGACCTAATAATTTATATATTTCTTTTTTATGTATCAATAGTTTTCTATCACGTAGAGGATTTTTATTAAAAATATTACCATGTACATATGGGCTAATATGCATG
>CANPZA010000092.1 GCA_947588915.1 uncultured Clostridia bacterium | reverse complement strand
AATTCTTCTCCTTTTTCTCCTTTAGAAACACTGGCATATGGAAATATATTACATAGATTGACTCTTTTTGCTTCTTCTATTATTTTTCTTAATGTTTCTGCATTATCTGGAGTTGGTTTTGTGTTAGGCATAGGGCATATAGTAGTGAATCCACCTGCAACAGCACTTTTGCTTCCTGTTTCAATTGTTTCTTTATGTTCAAATCCAGGTTCTCTTAAATGGCAGTGCATATCAATCATTCCAGGCATAATATAAAGGTTTGTACAATCAATTATTTTATCTACTTTTTCTTCAATAGTATCTTCTATTTTGGATATTTTTTTATCTTCGATTAAAATATCTTTTTTCCCAAAAATGTTTGTTTTATAGTCAATTAATGTTCCATTTTTTAATAAAGTTTTCATATTTTCCTCCTTTTTATTTTTTTATATAATATCATTTAACTTGATATTTTTCAATATATTTTATTTGACAATTTTAATTTTTTTATTTAAAATGTTTATTAGATTACAATTATTAAGGAGGATTATTATGTCTGATATAATGTCATATTTATTTGAAACAAAAGCAATAAAATTTTGTGAAGAGAACAAGCCTTTCTTTTTAACATCTGGAATGATTTCACCATATTTTGTAAATACTCATTTTTTATATGGTGATGAAAAGTCTGCTACTGATTTTTTATCATATATAGATACATTACTTTCTGATAGAATTAATTTACCTAAAAAAGTATTTGAAAAGGTAAAGGTTCAATATGAAAAAAATGAGATTTTTAAATATACGATAGATACTATGGTTAATAAAATAAAGACTAATGTTAATATCAATGAAATCGATTTTATATCTGGTGGTGAAAGAAGAGATTGGTATTTTTCTAATATGATTGCTTATTTATTAAAAAAACCTCATCTTACTTTATTTAAAGATATGGAAGCTTATTATTCACCTTATGATTTTTCTGAAACTAGAAAAGTTACTGATTTAACTGGTAAGAAAGTATTAAATGCTTCTGATTTAGTAACAGCTGCTTCTAATTATGTCCGTTCATGGATACCTGCTATAAGAAATTTAAATGGAACATTAGCTTGGACATGTTATGTTGTTGATAGGAAACAAGGCGGTACAGAGGTGTTAGAAAATGAAAATATTAAAACTATTTCATTAGCAGTTGTAGATGATACACTTTTTGAAAAGGCTTTTGAATTAGGAACTATTAATGAATCACAACTTCAAATGTTAAAAGGGTTTTATAATGATCCTTATACAACTATGAGAAACTTTTTATTAGCACATCCTGAATTTTTGGAAAATTCTTTAAAATCAGATGAAAAAACAGCAAAAAGAGCAAAAATTTTGATAGATAATAATTTATATAACCTTTAATAATTAAAAAGCATGGGAAATCAAATGTGACTTCTCATGTTTTTTATATAATATTTATTTTATAGTTTCAGACTTTTTATTTTTATCAATAATATGATTACATCTAACTACAGTTACATTATCTGGTATATTTTTTAGTACTGTACTATTTGCACCTATTTTTACATTATTTCCTACTTTTATTGGTCCTAATATTTTTGCACCTGCTCCTACCATAACATTATTGCCTATGTCTGGATGTCTTTTATATTTATCTTTGCCAGTTCCGCCTAAAGTAGAATTATGATAAATTGTGCAATCATCTCCTATTGTTGCTGTTTCACCTATAACAATTCCCATACCATGATCAATAAAAAGTCTCCTTCCAATTTTAGCTCCAGGATGTATTTCAATTCCTGTGAAAAATCTTCCTATTTGTGAAATCAGCCTTGCTAAAAATAATAATTTACATTTATATAAAAAATGTGCTAATCTATGAAATACTAATATATGAAATCCAGGATATAGTATTATTGTTTCTAGGACATTTCTGCAGGCTGGATCTTTTTCAGTTATATTTTTTGCATCTTCATATAATTCTTTTAGAAATTTCATTGATACCTCCTTGTTACATCTTATGATAATTACTTATTTTTGGTTTGTTTTTTATATAGGTATTATAATAATTTTTCTAGTTCTTTAATTTTATCTCTTAGCTCTGCTGCTTTTTCGAATTCCATACTAGCTGCATATTTTAACATTTCATCTGTTAGTTTAGTAATTACATCTTTTATGTCTTCATCTTTTTCTAATTTATATTCAACTTCAATATCTTCTACGGTTGTTATTGCAATATTATCACGTATTGATTTTTGAATTGTTTTTGGTGTAATATTATGTTCTTTATTATATTCTTCCTGTATTTTTCTTCTTCTATTTGTTTCTGAAATTGCTTTTTCCATACTTTCAGTCAATTCATCTGCATACATTATTACAGTTCCATCTGTGTTTCTGGCTGCTCTTCCTATCGTTTGTATTAATGATCTTTCTGAACGAAGAAATCCTTCTTTGTCTGCATCCAATATTGCAACTAAAGAAACTTCTGGTATATCTAATCCTTCTCTTAGAAGATTTATACCAACTAATACATCAAATTTTCCAAGTCTTAAATTACGAATTATTTCCATTCTTTCTAATGCTTTTGTTTCTGAATGCATATATGTTACTTTTATATCTAATCCCTCTAAATATTTAGTTAAATCTTCTGCCATTTTTTTAGTTAGAGTGGTGACTAATACTCTTTCTTTTTTCTCTACCCTTATTCTTATTTGTTCTAATAGATCATCTATTTGATTTGTTACTGGTTTTACTTCTATTTTAGGGTCTAAAAGTCCTGTTGGTCTTATAATTTGTTCTACAACATTTTCTTTTGAGTGTTCTTTTTCATATTCTGCAGGTGTTGCACTTACAAATATTACTTGATTTATTCTTTCTTCAAATTCATTAAATTTTAGTGGTCTGTTATCAAATGCTGATGGTAACCTAAATCCATATTCTACTAATGATTCTTTTCTTGCTCTATCTCCATTATACATTGCTCTTACCTGTGGTATTGTTGCATGTGATTCATCAATAAATAGTAAAAAGTCATCTGGAAAGTAATCAAATAATGTATATGGAGGTGTTCCTTCTTTTCGACCACTTATGTGTCTTGAATAATTTTCTATTCCAGAGCAGAAACCTGTTTCTTTCATCATTTCAATATCAAAATTTGTTCTTTCTTCTATTCTTTGTGCTTCTATTAGTTTGTTCTTAGATTTAAAATATTTTACTCTTTCTTCCATTTCTTGTTCTATTGTGAATATTGCTCTATCCATTTTTTCTTTAGTTGTAACATAGTGTGAAGCAGGTGAAATTAAAATATGTCTTCTTACTCCTATTGGTTTTCCTGTTAATGGATTTATTTCTGTTATTTTTTCAATTTCATCACCCCAAAATTCTATTCTTACAGATGTTTCTGATTTATCAGATGGGTATATTTCTACTATATCTCCTTTAGCTCTAAATGTCCCTCTTTTAAAGTCTATCTCGTTTCTTGTGTATTGCATTGTAATTAATTTTTTTAATACATCATCTCTTTTTTTCTTCATTCCAGGTCTTAATGATAGCATCATTCCTTGATAGTCTATTGGATCTCCTAGACCATATATACAGGAAACAGATGAAACTATAATTACATCTCTTGTTTCAAATAATGATAATGTTGCAGAATGTCTTAATTTATCTATTTCATCATTAACAGAAGAATCCTTCTCTATATAAGTATCTAATGAAGGTATATACCTTTCTGGTTGGTAATAATCATAATAACTGACAAAGTACTCAACATTATTATTTGGAAAAAACTCTTTGAATTCGCTATATAATTGACCTGCTAGTGTTTTATTATGTGCTAAAACAAGAGTTGGTTTTTGTACTTTTTCAATTATATTTGCCATTGTGAAAGTTTTTCCGTGAACCGAGTTACTCCAAGTAAAGTCTGGAATTTCTTACCCTCTTTTATTCCATTACTTAAATATTCTATTGCTTGTGGCTGGTCGCCAGTTGGTTTATAATTTGATACTAATTTAAACATTTTTCCTCCTTTTGCTGAGACTGTTAGGCTTTAGCCGTTACAGTGTCAGTATGCAGTGGCTATAACCCAAAAAAATGACAACTATCAACCTAAAAATTCGTGTAATTTGTTCGCTTTTTTTATTACGTAGTTTTTATAATTTTAACATTGTACGAAAAAAAATTATTAAAAATCCAATAATAATTTATCATATTTTCTTGACTTTTTAGTTAAAAATGGATATAATAAATATAGGAAATGGAGAAACCACAAACGTGGTTTACCTCAATTAAATGTGAGACACATCTAACTGGGCTAGTTTACAGATGTGTCTGTTTTTATTGGTTTATTTCTGTTTGCTCAAAATTATTGCTAAAGCTATAATTAAGGCAACAGCTATGATAGTCATTGCAAGAAGTCCATAGTATAATATGTATATTATTGCTAACAAATAATTTGTATCTATCATAAGCCTCACCTCCTTATTGGAGGCAAACCACATCTGCTTATTCTCATTTCCTATGCTAATTATTCTACAATATTTTTTATATTATGTCTATAATATTTCTAAAATTTTCAAAAAATATTTAAATTAAACTTTATCTTTCCACTAAATTTGTTTTAGCTTATTATATAATAGTTTAACTGCTTGTATAGAAAATGTATTTGTTATATAATTCTCTTTTTCTCTTGTTTTGCAAAATCTTTCTTTTAATAATATTAGTTTAATAGTTTCTTTTTTAAAAATTTATACACTATATCTTTTTCTGTATCATTAAATTTATGTCCATCATCAAATTTTATAGATTTAAAGTTTGGATTATCTCCTATTGTCTTCTCAATTTTATCAATTCCAGTTAATGGACAATGTATATCATCTTTCAAACCACTAGTCATAATTAAATGTCTGCTTTTTACAATATCATTAATAATATTATCCATATCACAATATTTTAGTAAATTTGGAATACATGCCCAAGAATTAGATTGATAACCATTATTTATAAAATCTTCTATACAACTTGTACCACAGGAAGATACTGCAACTTTAACTCTTTCATCAAACCAAGAAATCCATATTGTTTCTTGTCCTCCAAGTGAATGTCCTATTGCTCCTATTTTATCTTTATCAACGAAATCAAGACTGCATAATACATCAATTGTCACTGATAAATCATGTAAGGTTTTAGCTTGTAAGGTAGAACCTTTGGACAGATACTTGATTAACTGAAATCTTTCAAAGGATCTATTTCCTTCTTTGTCTTTTCTAAATTCATCATTACCTAATCTACTTTCAAAACATAATATATCTGGAGCAATCACAACATATCCTTGTTTTACTAAATCTAACCCATAGGCATACATTTTGTCATCTGTAATTCCAACAACCTCTGATTTTCCAATTTGCCAATTACTATGATGCTGATGTATAGCTAATATTCCAGGTACTTTTTCTTTAATATTTTTTGGTACTAATAAATATGCTTGTACCTTTTCAATAATATCTTTATTTTGTACTCTAATATTTTCATTACACTTTTCAACATTATATTCAATTAGCTTTCTTTCATAATCTCCCATATCCTCAGATGAAATTTCTTTCATATCTAAATTTACCTTTTTAGGAAAATTTCCTAGACATTTAAGAATATCATTTCTATTAACCATTGTTGCTCCTCCTCTTTTCAATTCTTCTTATTTATTACACGAATTTTACACGAATTGGTCATAAACTTATTTTGTTTATTTAATTTTATTTGTTCGTTTTTAGTGTTATCTAGTCATTTTTTGCTAAACTAAATAAGACTAAAAATGGCTGAAAGTGACTAAATAATGTCGTTCTTAGCTAACAAAGTAAATTATTTTATAATTTTCCAATATCCTGCTTTGTCTGTTCCTATTCTTTGTAATATTTCTTTTTCTTTTAAAATATTTACATTTCTTTCTATTGTCCTTACGGTAGTTTTTAATTTAGATGCTATTTCTTTTTGAGTTATACTTTGATTTTCTTCTATCAACTCTAAAATTTTTCTCTGTGTTGAATTTACACCGACATTTACACCGACATTTACACCGACATTTTTAGTGATTTCATTTTCTTTATCATAGTTTTTTCTAT
>CANPZA010000091.1 GCA_947588915.1 uncultured Clostridia bacterium | reverse complement strand
CTGATGCTATTTTTCCTTTATTATGTGTTACAAAAACTATTTCATTCATTCATAAAATCTCCTTTACAACTTCTTAAACCTTCGATTTTTTATCTAGTAATAGTGACATACTCCCACAACTTAAAGAGAAGAGGGGGAGTATGTTACTAAAGTCAACTGTTTTATCCTCTCGTTAAAAACAAGAATAGATAAAATAAAGCTATAAAAATTCCTACACCAATAATTATTTTTATTAATATTTTCTTAAATTTATCCATTTTTTTCTCCTTATTCATATTTAAATTCTACTTCAAAGTCTTTTGCAATTTCATTTCCTTTTATCATATTTCTAATTATATTTTCTGCATTTTCATCAGCTTTGCCTAACAAATTTGATTCTATCGCTTGATTTTTTCCTTTTTCAACTATAGCGTCTTTTAATTCTTGTTGTTCTGTTGAACTTATATTAGTAAACCAACTTTCATCATCCAAATAAGACTTAAATGACCCTTGTACTTCATATGATTTATATACTTGTGAGTGTGGTAATGTTACTATAACTTTTTTATTTGAAATCTCATATTTTATTTGTTCAAAGTCAACTCCTGCTAGTATTTCAACATCTGTGCTAAAGATTAGTCTACTTTCAGTAAATGGAACAGATATAATATTAAATATCTTTCTATCTTTTGAGCTATCTTCTAATATCCTTCCATACCATTCTTGAGTCACAAGTTTTCCAACGTTTTTAAATCCAAAATCTATAACAGTTTCATCTGATTTTATCATATTAGGAATTGTAGTTCCTATTCCAATTAATAAAACAGCAACTATAATTATAATAATTATTTTTACTGTGTGTGGTAATTTTTTTATGAATTTTCCAAGATTTAAGCTTTTCTTTTCCTTTTTTTCAGTTTTAATTTGTTCTTGCGTTTGTTCTTCATCAAATTTTATTTCCCTTTCTTCCATAATTAATCTCCTTTTATATATTATTTCTATTATAGCACATGTAATTTTCGCGAATTTTATAATTTAATAAAATTATAGCATATCTTAATATTCTTGGCAAATTTAATTTATTTTACTAATCAAATTTTGTATAATTTATCTGATTATTTTACAATTCTGTTTTACCTCTTTTGATCCACAATTGATATTATAATAAGAAAATAATATTTTATCAATTTCTTCCTTTTCATACTTTTTATTACTTATTATTAAAGGCGAAAATAAAACTTTATATAATTTATACTGTGAATCTACTTTTTTAAATCCTAATTTCTGATAAAAATTCCATCTTTTCACAGTTATTGGTATATTAATATCTATTTGTTCTATTTCGCAACACACTCCCTCTTCTTTTCCTAAAATATTTAGAAGTTTATTAATAGCTTGAGAACCATATCCATTACTTTGATATTCTTCAAATATAGCAAAATAATCTAAATAATAAGGAAATCCATCAATTTTTTCTAACATGAAAAAACCTATAATAGTTTGACCTAACATTATTTTGTAAAATTTTTCTATTCCTTTATTATAAGTATTTACTATTTTTTTCCATCCTCTGCGTTCTTCCTTCGGAAAAATTTTTAGATATCTACAATATATATATTTTTTAAATTCCTCTATTTTAATTTCAATTAAATCAACCATATCAATTGACTCCTAATTAATCTTTATAATTTAGTTACAAACAATATTTTTTCATCTGTAAAATCTTTTTTACTTAATTTTTACATAAATATTATAAACTACTTTCTTTTATTTTTCAAATATAACTTGAGTCAATGAAAATTTTTATAAAAAAAAGTGTTATAAATGAAGTATTCTTATAATTCACTTCATAAAACACTTTATAATTCTTTTTCTCTTTTCTTTGAAAATCTAATTAATGCTGTTATACCAGATATTATCTCAAATATATTACCAAATATAGAAATATATGCTCCAACTATATAATTGTAAAATATCCAAACAAAAGCTGCTAGTAGAAATACGATTCTAATCCATTTAGAATCTTCCATCCAAGATGATATTGTATAAAATAAAGTAATTGTGATTGGTATTAGTGACAAATAATCTTTATATGTTAATATTCCTAATAATAATATTAGAAATATAAATATAATTAACCAAAATTTTGAAATTTCTTCTTGTTTTTTCCTTTTTCTATAAAACACATAACATCTAATAGTAGAAGACAAATTCATTGATGATGCGGAAAATACTCCTAATATAAAATATTGAATTGTATATGATAAATTAGCAAGTACTTGTAAAAATAAAATTTTATATTGTTCTTTTCTATGAATACTAATTACCCAAAAAAGGATTGCTATTAATCCAATAAATTGTGCTATAACATATTTATCCACAACAAATCTTTCCTTTAAACTTTATAATGTTCTATAATTATTTTTATCTGCTCTTTCATCTACTTCTCTATCAAATTTCTCATTTGCATAAAACCAGTCTGTTTTTTTATCATGAGGATTTGCCTTTCTTCCTTTATCTAATACCAAATCAAAAAGAACAGCAACTGGAATTATTATACCAATTAATGATATAAATGTATTTAAATATATTCCTAATCCTACTTCACCTGATGTAAATAAATTAGTCAATCCTGTAATTAAATCTGTTCCAAAATACATTCCATAAGCTAAAAGATATACTAATGCCCCAATCATTTTCCTTTTTACTATAAATAGCATACAAATCAAAACAACAAATAATAAAATTATTTCCATTGTTTGATTAATAGGTTGAATTCCTCCAAAGTCTATATTCATTTCATAAGTTACCGCAACAATTACTCTAAAAACCCAAAACATTGCCATAAACATAACTAACATCCATGTTGAAAAATTTTTCATTTGTTTTACCTCCATTTGTATTTTAATTATAAAATATAAAGGCGGAAAAATCCGCCTTAACATATTAGTCTACAAAATCAAAATCATTTTTGAATTTTTCTTTAAATATTTCAAATACTTTGTTTAATATTTCTTCATCTTCGATACTTACATAAGATTCTTCATCTGCATTTTCATCATCTGTATCTTCAACTTTTAATATTACTACTTCTCCTTCTTCTTCTTCTCCCTCTTCTGTAAAAGGTAATAATACAACATATTCTTCATTATCTAATTCAATTAAATCTAAAAATTCAAATTTTACTTCATTTCCATCCTCATCATTTAATATTATGATATTATCTAATTCTTCTCCCTCAAAATTTTCTTCCATTATTTTTCTCCTTTCAAATTTTACTAATTTTTTATATTATTAATATAATAAACCATTTTTAATTATTTTACAACTAATTTTTTATTTTATTTAAGTAAGTTTCTAAAATATATACTGCAGATATAGTATCCACTAAATTTTTCTTTTTATTCTTATTAACATCTAAAAAATTCATAGTTTTATGTGCTTGTACAGTTGTTAATCTTTCATCTACTGTATCAATTTTTAACTTATTATACTTACATTTTAATTTATGTACAAATTCTTGTGTTATTTCTGCCCTTTTAGACATGGTTCCATCCATATTAAATGGCATCCCAACAACAATAATTTCTACATCATTATATATTTTTAGTATATCATCTAATCTTTTTAATATAGTTTTATCTGTTCCTTCTCTTTTTATTGTTTCAAGTCCTTGTGCTGTTATATTCAAACTATCTGTTATTGCAATCCCTACTCTTGCTTCTCCATAATCAATACTTAAAATTCTCATATTTATTTTTCATCTAACCCTATATAATATTTTACCATATTTTCTAATAGTTCATCTCTTTCAACAGCTCTTATTTTATTTCTAGCATCTTTATGGCTTGTAATATAAGTTGGATCACCAGATAATATGTATCCAACAATTTGATTTATTGGATTATAACCTTTTTCTACCAAAGCTTCATATACTTCCTTTAAAATCTCTTTGCATTTTGCATTTTCTTCTCTTTCTACTTCAAAGTGCATTGTCTTGTCAAATTCCATATTTTATTCCCCCTTTTTTATATATTAGTTATATCACTTTCACTCTTATTTGCATTGTCTAAATATTCTTCTAATTTTTTTAATACTTCTTCTAATCCAGTTCCTTTGTAATAAGTTGATATAACAAAATTCAATTTAGGTATTGCTATTTCATCATAATTATTTTGCCTTGTTTGTTTTCTTTGGAAAGCAACTTCTAGATTTAATTCTTGCTTTTCCTCAGGAGTTAATTGAATTTTCATATTCTCCACTTTATCTTTTATATCATTTAAGAAATCTGCTACCCCATTTGCTTCCACCCCTGAAAAAGCAATTACAAATTTAGGTCCCATATATCTTACAAAAACATATTCACTAGATAAGTTTTCTTTTACATATTCACTTATTTTTGTTATTACCTTATTTCCTAATTCTCTTGAATATTTTTTATTTATTTCTTGAATATTAATTATTTGGAACATACATATAGTAGATATTGTATATTGGTCAATTATTTTCTTTCCTTCTCCATATAAATATTCTTCTGAATATAAACCTGTAAATAAGTCTTTTCTTACAATTGATTCCAATGTTTTTTGATGTACTACTGTTTTTAATACAGAAACAATATTTTCCTTAATTACTTCTAAAACTGTTGTATCTACATTATCAAAATCATGTGGTGTTCCACTTTCTATTATCCAATAACCAATATATACATTGTCAATATAAAGAGGAAAAAATATTGCTGACTTTGCTCTTCCAAATTCCATTTCTTGATATGGAAGTCTTTCATTTTCATTGTTAACAGTTACATATTTAGGAGTTGCAGATTCTATACTATCTTTGAACATATCTATATTTTGTAAGCCTTTTAATGCATTCCAGTGTTTTTGATCAACATTTGATGCTTTTATTTGATATTCTGCCCCATCAAAAACTACAATTGTTGAATATTTAATTTCGTATCTTTCAATTAATATATCATTAATCTTCTTGATTTTTTGTTCAACAGTTGATGTTTCACCTATTGCATTCATAAAATCTTGAACAACATATAAATTTGTAATCTTTTGATTCATATTTCTGAATTTTTGTATTTTTTTGTGTATAGAAATATTATAAATTACTAGACCGAATACAATTAATACCAAGATTACTACTACTGCTATTACCACTGTTTATTTCCTCCCTATTTTAGTTTAAAAATTTCTTTTCATTCTATCCAATGTATTATTCATACTATTTGGAAAATTATTTCCTCTATTCATATTTGCTGATGGTGGCTGATAATTCATGTTATTTCTTTGAGGAGTTGCTGTTACCATTGGATAAATCATATTTCCTAATTCTCTTAATGTTTGTATAAACATTTTAGAATATCCTTTTAAAGAAATTTCACATTCTATTACACCTTCTAAGTATCTTATATATGTTTCTTCTTCAAAAGGAATTGAAACATATTTGACCCTATCTCTATCAAATAATTCTGTCATAAATGACATTGCAGGATCATTATAAAATGCCATCCCTCCAATTATTGTTTCATCTTTTATTCCTCTTATTTTAACTACTTTATTTAATACAATTCTTAATTTGTTTTCATCTAAAATATTCTTCATTTTTAATTGTTTTAAAAATGCTGTTAATGGTTGAATAGTCAATATATCCATTGTTTGAACTAAATATATCTCTTGTGATTGTTTAAAATAATTAAGTGGTGTATCAAAATCAGTATCTATTAATATTAATGAATGATTCATTAACAAAGTTTCTAGAATTTTTCCTACATTTTCTATATTATCATTTTCATTTGGTAGTGATGTATAAACTGTTAGATTTCTATTTACTTGTATACCTTTTGCTACACCTTGAGATAAGCCTTCAATAGAATGTATTGCTATTTCTCTTAATGGTTCTTCATTTTTGGTATATATATAATAAGAATTTCTACTTTTTGTTGTATCTAATATCGCTGTATTTATCCCAATTGAAGACATTAATTCTGCTAAATTGTTTACAATAAATGATGTCCCATTTTTAGTTGCACCAACAAATGTTGCTAACTTTTTATCAGGTGTTAACAATCTTGATAAATCAACTTCTTCTATTATTTCACTACTATCTTGTTCTTGATTTTTATAATTTTGTATCTTAT
>CANPZA010000090.1 GCA_947588915.1 uncultured Clostridia bacterium | reverse complement strand
GCTTAATATTGAAATAACCTATTTTATGGGGAGAATGTTTTAGTGTACTTAACTAATACATTCTCCTCTAATATTTTATCTACACAAATTGCTTCAATTGATAATTGTTTTCTATATATCATATTTGGATTATTTTTTTCTTTAATATTTATAATAACATATCCTACAATTTTATTTTTAACTTTAGCTACAAATATAGATTTATTTTTTATGAGATTTTCTAGATATTCTTTATTAATTATTTCATCTACATCTAAAAATAAATCTGGTCTCCAATTCACATGTAATTTGTGTACTTGTTTAGCTAATTCATTTATTTCTCTATAATCCTCTATTTGAGGAATTTGGACTACAATTTTCATAGTTATCTCCCCTATAAATTAAATTCTTCTTTTATCATCTTTGCAACTTCTTCTGCTGAAACATTGGTATTTTCTATTTTCAAGTAATTTTCAAATTTAACTTCACCATCATAAGAGTTTAAGCGGTGCTTTTCTAAAGATCTTAATAAATCATTTTCACTCCATTGTATATCTCTTTTAGAAGGCTTGTTCTTTAATCTATTTTCAGTTTTATTTCTTTTTAGTCTTTCTTCCAAAGATGCTTGTAGTTCTATGAAATAACACTCTCCTCCATTTTCTTTAAATAAATTCATCCATTTTTCTAAAGTCTCTTTTTCTTCTTCAACATCAAAATCACAGCAACAAGTAAATATTATTCCATATTCATTACTTTTAGCAAATTCCTCAAAAATTTCTGTTCTAAAAGCTAAGTTTAATTTTTCATAACTTTCCTTACTATAATCAAATATTTTAGTTAAAACTTCTATTGTCATATGATTATGTAATAATTTAAATTTAGTTATTTTAACAAGTTCTTGTCCTACTGTCATTTTTCCTACTGCTTGTGGTCCACATATTACTACAAATTTAGGCATGATTAATCACTCCTTTAGCATAATTTTCAAATATTTATCTGTAAATTCCTTTAATTTTTCTTCATTTCCTTTTAATCTTTCTATTAGGATATTTGCTACTTTATGTGCCTCTTCAAATTCTTTTTTTGTAACATTATTATTATCATAAGCTTCTTTTAATTCATCTTCATCTAATAAAATAATTTCTTTATTTTTTGTCAATAATACATCTAAATATAAATCATCTTCATATGGCATTTCATTTTCTTTTCCTATTTTTCTTGCAATATCAAAATACCACTCTATAATTTCATTTTTATCATCATACATAGCTGTTAGACATGTTTTTGAATTATAATCATAAAATTCTATCCATTTATAATTATTATCCATTATACAATATCCATTTGGTACATTGTATTTTTCATTTACTTCTATAATATTATTGAAATATATATCTCCTGTAAATTCACAACTATTTACATTAATGCTTTTTTCTTCAATTCTTTTTACACATTTTAAGGTCTTTACATCATTTGCAAATCTCTTTTTTAGACTTATCCAATATCTTTGGATTATTCCTGATTCAGATAAATGACTTTTATCAACAACTTCATTTTCTAGGAATCCATCATTTGCTATAATTGTTCTTCTTGAGGCTATATTATTTTTATCACATGTTATTAAAACTCTTTTCTTATTTTCTTTTTTACACTCATTTAGCACTAATCTTAACATTTCCTTAGCATATCCTTTTCTTCTTTCTTCTGGTAAAACACTATATCCTATATTTCCTCCATAATTAAGAAGAAAATCAGATAAGTAATGCCTGAAATCAATTATTCCTATTAATTTATTATCACTAATTCTAATTGCTAAATAAACTGTAGAAGGCACATAATTTTTTCCATACTTTTTTGATAATCTTTTTTCAAAATCAATCCACTCTTCATATGAATTAACTTCTTCTAAAGCTGCTGTGCCAGCTAATGATTCATTATTTTCAAGAAATATCTTTCTATATGCCATTACTTGATCTTTATATTCTATAGTTGGAACTACTAATTTTAATCTTTTTTCCATACATATCCCCTCCAATTTTTAATTTCTTAATGATTACATCTCCATCTTGTAAAGTTTTATATTTAATTTTATTTTCCTTTAGAAATTTAACTTCTTCATCTATTAATTTAGATTCAGGGTGATTAGATTTATAATGTGGAATTGGCATAAAGTCTAAAATATTTAATCCACCATATAAAACTTCTTCCTCATTATATGGATTTATGGGTTTATCTACTATATCTAAGCCATATAAACTCGGTCCTAATACACAAATCCCTGCACTATATCCTGCATATAAATATTTATCATCATTTTGTTTTTTTAATATATATTCATCAAATCCACTAAGTTGCATTGCTTTTCTTAATATAAATACATTTCCTCCTAAAACATAAAATGCAAAATAACCTTCTAAATCCTTTTCTAATTGTTCTTTTTTTCCAAAATAATTTCTTAAATCTATTCTTTTTACATCAAATCCTACTTCTTCCAAATCTGCAACATTTTTCTTGATACCTTGTTCTTTTTCATCACAATCAATTCTCCAGTCCTTTGAATTACTAATTAATATAATTTTATTTCCATTTTCCAAAATCCATTTTTTTAATACATCTTTCCTATCTCCTAATTTATATGATGATAAATATAATAACATTTTTTATCCCTCCTATTCAAAAAAGCCTTGCTAAGAAATCTATTTAAGACTCCTTTGCAAGACTTTAATTTATCTCACTTATAAGTGTAAGTAGTTTTTACTACCCTTTACCGCTCAAGAATATTACTTCTTTAGGTAAACTCTTAAATTATGTTATATATTTTACCATTGTATTACATTTTTGTCAAATCTGTTTACTACTTAAGTCAATTATTAATTCCATATTATCATCTTTAGCTGCCTTATTTCTTCTAATTGCTCCACATTTTTTACATTTAAAGATAATAACATATCCTTTTTTTCCATCTAATTCTAAGCTTACTGGTTCTAAGTCCCCTTTGCACTCTTCTTTTCTATCTCCTGGCATTTTATCTACATGCTTTGAGTGTAAACAATATGGACAATGATTTCTACATGAATAACCTAGCTTTTTTACTTTTTTTCCACAATTATCACATATAAATTCTTCATCTATTTCAATAAAATTTTTTTGTTCCATGTTTATCTCCTAATATTTGAAATTTCCTCCACCCAGAAATTCTTTTAATAATGAATTACTTGGTACATACTGCTGTGGTATTTCTTCAAAATATTTTAAAGTATTAATTAATCTTCTAGCTTCTGCATATTCTGGCTCATCTTTACTTATTTCTTCTAATAATGGCATAACTATTGTTTTTAATGCTCCTAATTCATATATAAGTGATGTATTAAAAATACTATCTGCTTCTTCTTGATATGGGAAAATATTTTTTTCTTCCCCTATATTTACCATATTCCAATTACTTATTGTATGTTTTGCATCATATCCCCTGAATTGAAAATCTCTTACTATTCTTCTTATTAATCTTGTATCTGTTGTAGATATTCTATTGTAATCATCCATGTTTAGAACTGTTAATGCACTAATATAAATTTTATATTTTTGTTCTTTTGGAATTTTACTTGTTAATTTATCATTTAGGCAGTGTATTCCTTCGATAACTAAAACTTCATCTGATTGTAGTTTTAATTTTTTTCCATTATATTTTTTGGTTCCAACATAAAAATCAAATTCTGGCATTTCTATTTCTTCACCATTTAATAATTTTGTTAAATGATTATTAAATAGTTCTAAATCTATTGCTTCTATACATTCAAAATCATAATTTCCATTTTCATCAGTAGGTGTATCTTTTCTTTCAACAAAATAATTATCTACAGAAATAGTTACTGGTTTTATTTTATTTATTCTTAATTGTATCCCTAATCTCTGTGCAAATGTAGTTTTTCCTGATGATGAAGGTCCTGCAATTAATATCATTTTTATATTTCTATTTTTAGCAATTTCATCTGCAATATTTGCTATCTTTTTTTCGTGAAGTGCTTCATCTAACATTATTACATCTTTTATTGTTCCTTCTTTAACGGCTTTGTTCAATTTATATACCATATTCATATTTAATATTTTATGAATATCATCATATTCATTTAGAGCCCAAGCTAGTTTTTTTGTTTGAATAAGTTTTGGTAGCTGTTCTGGTTTATTAGAACTTGGATATCTAAGAAGTAATCCATCATCATATTTTACAATTTCAAATATTTTAGTAATTCCTGTTCTATTTGCTAAAGTTCCATAACAATAATTATAATAATCTTCACAATAATACATATAAATTTCTTGATTATTTTTTAAGTCTAATTGTAGTTTTCCTTTTGTTGTATGGTTGTTTTTAAAAAATTCTTTTGCTTCTTTTGGGTTCATTATGATTTGTTTTATTTCTAAATCTTTTTTTATAATATTTCTCATTTCATTTGTTAAATCTTCAATTAGCTCTTCTGTTACTTTAATATCTCCTACTTCAAAGAACATAGAATTTGGTAATTGATAATTTATTATTATTTTATTTTTTGGATATAACTTTTCAAATGCTTTTCCTAATATATATATAAGTGTTCTTCTATATATTTTAGTTCCTTCTTTTGATGAAATATCTATTAGTTTAATTTCTCCATCTTTTTTTATTTTATATCCTAAATTTACATACTCATTATTAAAAATAGCTCCTATAACTGCATGTTCACTATTCTTAATTTCTTTTTTTAACAATTCTTGAATTGTTATCTCTTGTTTAACTTCAATTATTTTGTCTTTGTATTGTATTTTCATAAACTTCCTCCTATAATATATTTTATTTTATCTTAAATATAAATATAAGTCAAATTGTTATAAATCTATTTTTTATGGATATACTTTTAATAAATAAATTATTTGGAGGTTTACTATGGATTTAGATAGAATTAATAATATTGTTAACCAAAATGAAAAGTTTGATGTATTTTATGATGAAAGAGCTGTTTGGATTCAAGAAATTAATGAAAATAATCAAATGGCCAAGGTTGGTTTTGTTGATAATTTTGAAGAAAAAGATGTTTTTATAAAAGATTTATATGAAAGAAATTTATAATAGAACTCTCTTTTAAATCAAAAGAGAGTTTTATTATTATCCTTATTTAATTCTACAATTACATTGTCTTCAGTTAATGGAGTGATTGTATCTATTACCCATTCTTTCATTTTTTCCGAACTTACATATATTTTTATATCTGTTTTAAAAGAACCAAATAATCTAGAGTCAAATAATCTAGAGTAATCATTTTTTTCATTTATTATTAAATTTCTTAAATCTAACGTTTTTAATGATGATACATTAGTAAAAAGTCCATATACTGAATCAATTAATTTGCTTATATTAAAATTACTTAAATTTACATCTCTTAATTTTGTACAATCTCTAAATAACTCCGTAATTTGAGTTACATTACTTGTGTCAAATGTGCTTAAATCCACACTTTCTAATTGACGGCATCCCATAAACATCTGTTGCATGTCTGTCACATTACCTGTGTTAAAATTACTTACATCAATAGTTTGTAATTGGCTACAATTTGTAAACATAAGCACCATACTAGTTACATTATGTGTGTCAAATGTGCTTAAATCCAAACTTTTTAATTGAGTACAGTTCGAAAACATAGCATCCATTTTCTTTACATTACCCGTGGTAAAATTGCTTACATCTATACTTTTTAATTGTCCACAGCCTCCAAACATCACCGACATGTTAGTTACATTATGTGTGTCAAATGTGCTTACATCTAAATTTTTTAAATTTTTGCAAGATACGAACATATCAGTCATATTTGTTACTTTACTTGTATCTAAATACTCTAGTCCTTCTATTTTTGTTTCTTCATTTACATCTTGACCTATATAAGCAAATAAAAAGCTGGAATTCTCACATGCTACTACTTTTCCTTCATCACTTCCTATTGTTACATTATAATATTTCTCTCCATCTACTACTTCTTCTGTATACCATGCTAATATAAATCCTTTTTTTGTTGTTGATACATCCCAACAATTATTCTCTCCTGCTTTTCTTCCCTCTGTTGAATTTGTTATTGTTACACTTTTTATTTTTCCTCTTTGTATATCTGTATTTCCTAAAAATCCTGATTCTGCTGTCGTTTCAGAAGAAGCGCTAACTAAAGTCGTATATTCTCTTATATAATATTGTCCAAATGTTTTTTCTACTACTTTTGTTCCTGCTTGTACTTTTA
>CANPZA010000089.1 GCA_947588915.1 uncultured Clostridia bacterium | reverse complement strand
ATTTCCTCCATTTCTACACAAAAATATAGTGTACAAATTTATTTTTCAAAATTTACACACTATATAATACACTATCTAATTGTAAAACTAAAGAAATGGTATATAAGCTATGAAAAAAAGAGATAGATGATGCAAGAATTAGTATTAGAAATAAATCTGTTTTAATAAAATAAACAGAGAAGGAGTGTATCGGAAAGAAATAAATAATATTATTATAAAAGGAAAAGATGTCTATTAATGACATCTTTTATTTACTCCCATTCAATAGTTGCAGGTGGTTTAGAAGTTATATCATAAACTACACGATTTACATGTTTTACTTCATTTACTATTCGAGAAGATACTTTTTCTAAAATTTTATATGGTATTTTACTCCAAACACCTGTCATAAAATCAGTAGTTTCGACTGCACGTAAGGCTATTGTATAATCATATGTTCTTTCATCACCCATAACACCAACAGATTTTAAATTAGTAAGTACAGCAAAATACTGATTAATGCTTTTATGAAGACCACTATTTGCAATTTCTTCTCTAAAAATACTATCTGCTTCTTTTAATATATCTAACTTATCATTTGTAATATCTCCAATAATTCTTATTGCTAAACCAGGACCTGGAAAAGGTTGTCTGTATACTAGATTTTCTGGAATACCTAATTCTAATCCAGTTAATCGTACTTCATCTTTAAATAAATCTCTCAATGGTTCTACTATTTCTTTGAAATCAACATGGTCAGGAAGACCTCCAACATTATGATGGCTTTTTATTACAGAAGCTTTACCTAAGCCACTTTCGATTACATCAGGATATATAGTACCTTGTACTAAGAAATCAACTCTACCAATTTTTTTAGCTTCTTCTTCAAAAACACGTATAAATTCTTCTCCAATTATTTTCCTCTTTTTTTCTGGATCTGTAACACCTGTAAGTTTATTTAAAAATCTATCTTTTGCATTAACTCTAATTAAATTAATATCAAATTGTTCTTTAAAAACTTTTTCAACTTCATCACCTTCATTTTTTCTAAGTAAGCCATGATCAACAAAAATACAAGTTAAATTTTTTCCTATTGCTTTTGAAAGTAGAACTGCTGCCACTGATGAGTCTACACCACCAGATAAAGCACATAATGCTTTTTTATCTCCAATTTTTTCTTTTAATTTTTTAATGGTTTCTTGTGTAAAAGAAGAAATCACCCAATCGCCAGTACATTTACAAATATTAAATAAAAAGTTTTTTATTACTTGAATACCATTTATAGAATTATTAACTTCTGGATGAAATTGAATTCCATATAATTTTTTCTCAATATTTTCCATTGCCGCATTTGGACAAGATGGGGTAGAAGCAATATTTTTAAAACCATCTGGAACAGTTTCTACATAGTCCGTGTGACTCATTAAAAATCCATTAGCTTTATCAAAACCTTGAAAAAGTAGGGAAGTATTATCAATTAAAACTTTTGTTGTTCCATATTCTCTTTTATTTGCTTTTGTAACTTTTCCGCCTAAAATATTTGTCATAAGTTGCATTCCATAACAAATACCAAGAATAGGTATTTCTAATTTAAATATTTCCTCATCACATTTAGGCGAATCTTCTCCATATACACTAGATGGTCCACCTGTAAAAATTATTCCTTTTGGATTCTTTTCTTTGATTTTTTCTATTGAAATATTATAAGGCACAACTTCAGAATAAACATTACATTCTCTTACTCTTCTTGCTATTAGTTGATTATATTGTCCACCAAAATCTAGTATCAAAATTAATTCATTTTTCATTTATTTTACCTCCAAAAATTATTTTAAATCAAATGCAATTAATGGAACTTCCATTTCATTTTTTGTTAAACCACAATGACTAGATAATTTTATAGGTTTTGGTATTGATAAATATGTATCAAGATTAATTGCTGAATTTGAAATAGCTACTGCTATATAATCACCTATAAAATCATCGATTTTTTTATGTTGTTTTCCATATCCTAACAACTTAGAGTCTAAAAATTCTTTTTTAGTATATAATTTAAATTCATCACTAAATTTTTCATTAAATTTATTTTCAAAATATTCTCTTTTATCATTTTTTATCCAAAAAGAAATACATCTGTGTTCTAAAGAAGGAGGCATAATATAGCAATCATTTAATTCTTCTAAATCCATAGCAAAATAATTGTTAGTTATATTATTATGCCCATGGTCTGCTGATACAAGAATTAGAGTATTTGAGCCTTTTAACTTATTTATTAGATTTTCAAATATATTTTCTACATATAAAATAAATTCTTTTGTTTTTTCAGAATCCCATCCATTTTTATGATTTATATTATCGGGACTATCAAAATAAGCAAAAACGTATTTTGACTCATTATTTAAACATAAAGTTTCTATTGAGTTACAAAGGCTTTCAAAATTGTCTATATGTATACATTTTTCTGTTTTAGCAACACAATGAGATGGTTTTATTTCATATGACTTGACATTAGGTGAAGATTTTGAAATTTGTTCATAAACAGTTTCATATTTCAATAATTCATAAACATTAAACTTATCTCTTGGTAAATTTTCTCTTGTATAAGAATCCACATAAGGTAACATATCAACATTTCTACCATATTCTTTAAAATATTGTGACCAAGCAATCCATCCTGTTTCTATTGGTGGTTTGCCAGAGTAAAAAGTTGTAAGAGCGGCAACAGTAGTAGAAGGATATATAGATGTTAATATATCTAATTGATTTTTCTTAAAAAGACCATTTGGAGAAGAATAATTTAAGACATTTTTTCCCATACCATCTAGAACAACTAAAACAACATTCTGATATTTTTTTTCTAATAACTTATCTAAGTTTGCTAAGCTATCATATTTTGTTTCTACATTATAATTTTTTAAAATAGATGTAACTAAATTTAATATGCTATGTTTATAATTTGGCATTAAAATTTCTTGTTTCATAATCCACACTCCTCTTATTTTATTAATTTACTTGAATTATATACTATTTTAGAGAGTATTGTCAATTGTATAATTATATGATAAAATATTAAAAATAATAAAAGGAGAAGATATTAAATGCCAAATGTAACATTTATTAGACATGCTAAAGCAACTTTGAATAAAGAAGGGAAATTTGCAGGTAGAACGGACTGTGATATTGTAGAGGAAGGCTTGGAAGAATTAAAAAGAAATTTTAATTATAATGAAAGTGATTTTGATTATGTATATTGTTCTCCACTAAAGAGAACTCAACAAACTTTAAATGCAATTATGCCAGGAAGAGAACCTATTATTGATGATAGGATAATAGAAAGATATATAGGAGATTGGGAAGATAGACCATATTCTGATTTTAGTGATGCTCTTATAGAATCATATGCAAAAGGTTATTATGATCCACCTAATAGTGAATCGTATTCTGCTATTAAGAAAAGAGTTTGTAGCTTTGTAGAAGAATTATTTGAAAAATACGAAAAAGATGATACAATATTAGTAGTTTCTCATGCTGGTGTATTAAGGCAAGTAAGAGATACGTTTTTACCTAATATGCCAAAAACAAAAATAAAAAATTCTCAAGCATTAGTTGTAACAAATGAAGATTTTGACAAATATAAAGAAAAGGAAAAAGAAGAGGAAAGAGCTTAAAGAAAGGCTCTTTTTTGACATTAAACGACAAAAATGTTATAATATAAATATGTAACAACTACTTTTTATCAAGAACAGAAAGGGGAAATAAGCATGATAACAAGAAAAAAAGTGGTTTTATTATTAGGGGAGCAGAACAAAATGAAGTTTTTCAGCAAATTTGAGGCACTCGAATATGCTGAAAATCACGAACAGATAAGGGATATCTGGCGGAGGAATAAAACTCCAATAGTATCCAAGGATTTTGCAACTGACAACCAATTCCCTATAATTCAGATTCCAGAAGAATTGATAAAATGCAATAAAATTGATGATTTTATTGAATTTTGCCATTCAAATGGGTTTGAATGTGGAGAATTCCAAACTGGAGAAGTCTTTGACACCAAAAATGATCGCTGTTTCATGTGTGAGATAGCGAACCACAGAGGTTTTGCTAGTTTGAGTTCTTATAATCAATACATTGACAAATCTGTTGACTGTATTATCTATGAGAGCGAGAACTTCTATGTGGTTCCAGAGTTAGGAGCTTTGAAGCAGGGCTATCTTATGATAGTTCCAAAAAAGCACATTCTTTCAGTCGCACAATTTCCAGCTTCTTATATACCAGAATACCAAGAGGTATGTGAAGATATAGAGAAGATTTTACTGGAAACATTTGATGGAAGAATAGTATGCTTTATGGAACATGGAAGTGGCCCTAGTGGAAAGACTTCTCATAAGAAGTCTATTGTACATGCACATACACATGTTATAGTTGATTTTATTCTTAAGCGTAAATTTAAGGATATGATTCAACTGCAACCATGTGATGATATTGCAAGTGCAAAGAACATCCACTATTTCTCATACCAAGAGGGCAGTCATGGAAAGTTGTTTATTGCAAAAGACCCTAGAGTTTATGTGCAAAGACAATTTCCACGCCAAGTAATGGCTGAAGAGTTAGGATTAGCTCCAGATCAGTACAACTGGCGTTGGTATGACTTCTCAGAGAACACAGAAGCTACATTGTTTCATTTATGTGAGTATTTGAGGCATAGTAGTGGAAGGATTCAGGAGAGAACAAAGGACTTCGTGGAAGGCTTCTCTAAAAGACCACGGAAACACCTCTGTTCACACTAGGCCCTTGAATAAGGACTTGGAACTAAAGCACAAAGCGGGAAGAAGTTTAAATTTCTTCCCGCTTTATGTACGACAGGCATGTTATTTGACTAATCGGTGAAAGTCCGTAGTGGATATATATATCGCCAACCACATAGAGAAACATAAGCCATCCATTGTGAAGTGGAAGTGAAGGAAGTGTGTATCAAAATCTTGGCTCGATATACAAAAACTTAAAACCAAGGCTGTATAATAGGTTTTGTACAAAACTAAAATCAACACAGATAAAAAGTGTGTTGAAAAAACATAGCTCTTATGGTAAAATATGGGAACAAAGAAATTTGTTAATGGATTAATTTAAAGTTATTTTTGTTATGAATGAGACTATTATACAATTAACAAATGATAAATCGGTCGAAATGATTTATTTTAAAATTAAAACGTGGAGGATTTTATAATATGAGCGA
Source organism: uncultured Clostridia bacterium (assembly GCA_947588915.1). The sequence goes on along the minus strand of CANPZA010000089.1, from coordinate 1,080 downwards.
TAAATATATAAAAGAATTTTATAATGAAGTATGTAAATCTAAAGAAGGAGATTATAAAATAATATTAGAACCAAATAGAGAACTTACAGATGAATGGATTGAATATGATACAGTAAAATGGGAAGTAGAGGAGCAAATTCAAAATTTAGTAAATGAATTATCAAAAGATGATTCTCTTAGTATTGAAGATAAAATATTAAAATTATATGAGTATATATGTTTAAATTACATATATGATGATAATGTATTATATTTTTTTAAAAGAGATACTAGTGATTTAGATAATATAAAATATATAGCAGTTGATTGGTATGGAAGAATAATCGATGAAAAATGGAAAGAAAATAGAAAAAAACATAATCGAAGAGTATGTTATGAGTTCGCAAGATTTTTTGCAAAAGCAATAAATGAATTAATACCTCAAAATACTGACTTAGAAGCCTTTATGCTTGGGGATAAAGAAAATACCCATTATGTTGTGGGATTAACTGGCAGTAAATATAGTGTTATTTTAGATGTAGATGATTTCAATAAAATAAAGGATCTTACAAGACTAAAATTAGGTTTAACAATTACAGGGGTAACAGTATTAAGAGATGAATTTGGAATTTTTCAAAAAGTTGTTGATAAATATAACAAAGACAAATTAGATGATTTAACTGAAGTTAGTATGATAGATAAAGATTTAAAGGAAAAAAATCTCATAGAGTATTTTAATAAAATTGTAGATATATTAAAATCTTATAAAATAGATTCTCAAGGATTTATGGAATATATGAGAGCAAAAATTGAACAAGAAGAAATCAAAATAGAAAAAATTTGGAAAGAAATAAAAAATGATTGTGAGAAACGATATGTTAGATGCTTAATTTTTGAATTTGATGGTAAAACTTATTTACTTGATAGTGTTAATCAAGAATTAATTATGATTAGTAAGGAAAATTTTGATAATAAAGATTTTATATTTAATCCAGAAGAAAATCAATACCATTACTATGGAGGGCAGGGTCATTTCATAAAATATTACAAAATTGTAATATTACCAATAACTTCCAGCAATAAATTATCATTAAGCAAGCA
>CANPZA010000088.1 GCA_947588915.1 uncultured Clostridia bacterium | reverse complement strand
ATTTATGGAAGGAGAAAATAAATAATGGAATATTCAGAAAAAGTAGTAGATCATTATACAAATCCAAGAAATGTTGGAAAAATAGAAGATGCATCTGGAGTTGGTGAAGTTGGAAATCCAGTCTGTGGAGATATTATGAAAATGTTTATAAAAGTAGAAAATAATATAATTACAGATGTAAAATTCAAAACATTTGGATGTGGAGCAGCAATAGCTACAAGTAGTATTTCAACAGAAATGATTAAAGGAAAAACATTAGAAGAAGCATTAGCTTTAAAAAATACAGATGTTGTAAATCAATTAGGTGGACTTCCACCAGTTAAATTACATTGTTCTGTTTTAGCAGAAGAAGCAATACATGAAGCAATAGCAGATTATTATAGAAAAGAAGGTAAAATGACAGAAGAAGAAATAAAAGAAAAATGTAATTTAAAAGAACATCATTGTGAAAGTTGTGGTAATTAGATGAAAAAAAGAGTATTGCTTGGTATGAGTGGCGGAGTTGATAGTAGTGTATCTGCCATTTTGTTAAAAGAACAAGGATATGAAGTAATAGGAATAACAATGAAATTATTTGACCAAGAATTAGAGGGAAGTTGTTGTAATCTTTCCTCTAGTTTAGATGCAAAAAGAATATGTGATTATTTAAAAATACCACATTATACTCTTAATTTTAAAGAAGACTTTGATAAATATGTAATTCAAGATTTTATTAAATGTTACAAGAATTGTAAAACACCTAATCCTTGTATAGAATGTAATAAATACTTAAAATTTGGAAGCATGTATAAAAAAGCACAAGAATTAGAATGTGATTTTATTGCAACAGGTCATTATGCAAAAATAGAATATGATGAAAAATACCAAAAAAAAGTATTAAAGAAATCAAATGCAATTTACAAAGACCAAAGTTATGTATTATATAATTTACCAAAAAGTTTAGTAGACAAAATTATATTTCCCTTAGGTGAATTTACTAGCAAAGATGAAATAAGAAAAATTGCTAAGAAACATAATCTCCCAGTTGCAAATAAACCAGATAGTGAAGATATCTGTTTTATACCAGATGGAAATTATAAGAAGTTTTTAGAAGAAAACTCTGATATAAAAAGTAAAAAAGGAAACATTGTAACTTGTGATGGCAGAGTTTTAGGGGTACATACAGGCTTATATAAATACACAATAGGGCAAAGAAAAGGTTTAGGTATTTCATACAAAGAACCTTTATATGTTATAGGTTTTAATAAAAGTGAAAATGAACTAATTGTAGGAACACAAAAAGAATTATATAAAAAGGAATTTACAGTATCAGATATAAATTTATTATTATTTGATAAAATAGAGAAAACAATAGTAGTAGATGTAAAAACTAGATATTCTTCTAAATGTCATAAAGGAAAAATAACACAAGAAGATAATGATATAATAAGAGTAGTATTTGATGAACCCCAAAAATCTATAACGCCAGGTCAATCAGCAGTATTTTATGATAATGATGTTGTAATTGGTGGAGGAAAAATAAATTAGTTTATTAAAAATATATATAAATTATTAATAAAGGAAGGAATGATGTATATGGAAAAAGCAAAAGTTTATTTTACAAAGGAGATTACTCCTGAAAATGTTGTGAAGATGTTTAAAATATTAGAAAAGGACTTGCCAGGAAAAGTTGCTGTTAAAGTACATTCAGGAGAAGAAGGAAATCAAAATTATCTTCGCCCAAGTTTTATGAAACCAATGGTTGAAGAAGTTAAAGGAACTGTAGTTGAATGTAATACAGCATATGAAGGTGAAAGAAATACAACTGAAAAACATAAAAAATTAATGGAAAACCATGAATGGACCAAATTTTTTGATGTTGATATTATGGATGCAGAAGGACCAGATGATATATTGGAAATTCCAAATGGAAAAGTAATTAAAAAGAATTATGTTGGTAAAAATTTAAATAATTATGATTCAATGTTGGTGTTATCACACTTTAAAGGACATCCAATGGGTGGATATGGTGGAGCATTAAAGCAATTATCCATTGGTGTTGCATCTCGGTAAAGGAAAGAGATTTATCCATTGCATAGGAAAAGAAAATGGTTCATATGAAGAAATGTTTAAAGTAGATCAAATTAAATTTTTAGAAGCTATGGCAGATAGTGCATCATCAGTAGTAAATCATTTTAATGGTAACATTGCTTATATCAATGTTATGTGTAATATGTCTGTTGATTGTGATTGTTGTAATGTAGCAGAAGATCCTTGTATGGCAGATATTGGAATTTTAGCATCAACTGATCCAGTAGCAATTGATAGAGCATGTATAGATTTAGTAGAAAAATCAGATGATCCAGGAAGAAATCATTTGCTAGAAAGGATAAATTCAAGACATGGAACACATACAATTGATGCAGCCGAAGAATTAGGAATTGGAACTAAGGAATATGAATTAATTGAAGTTAAATAAGATTTTAAAATAATAAAAGAAATAAAACGAGGAGTAATTATAATATGAAATATACTTACAAAACAGAAAATGTTTGTGCACAAATCATAGAATTTACAATAGAAGGAAATGTGATAAAAGATGTAAAATTTTTAGGCGGAGGTTGCCCAGGAAATTTGCAAGCACTCCCAAAACTTGTTGAAGGTATGACAGTAGAGGAAATACAAAAAAAGATAAGTGGAATAATTTGTGGTGAAAAAGGAACATCTTGTGCAGATCAATTAGCAAAAGCAGTAAAACAGGCTTATGAAGAGTCTAAAAGATTAGCTTAGTAATAAAGTAGGAAGTGTATAAAATATATGAAAAAAATAATTTTGGCCATAGATGGAATGACATGTTCAGCTTGTTCAAACGGTTTAGAGAAATATTTGAATAAACAAAATGGAATAAAAATAGCAAATGTAAATTTAGTTATGGCAAATGCTAGTATTGAGTATGATGAAAAAATTTTAGACATACAAAAAATAGAAGAATTCGTTAAACAAGCAGGATTTACAAGCTTAGGTGAATTTAAAGAAATTAAAACTGAATCTAAAAACAAAAAAGAAAAAATAAAATTTATTATTTTTACGATACTTGCAATTTTACTTATGTATATTTCAATGGGACATATGGTAAATTTGCCTACAATTAGCTTTTTAGATCCTCATACAAATACTACAAATTATATGATTTGTTTATTGCTATTTACAATTGCATTTGTATGGTATGGTTTTGATATTTTAAAAAATGGATATAAAAATTTAATTCATAGAACTCCTAATATGGATACATTAGTTGGAATAGGTGTAGTTTCTAGCTTATTATATAGTATTTATAATATGTATAATGTATTTAATGGAAATCAGCATATGGTTATGAATTTATATTTTGAATCTGCATCAATTGTTATTTATTTTATAAAATTTGGAAGATATATTGATGGAATAAGTAAAAATAAAACAAAGGAAGCAATACAAAAATTAGTTAAAATAACACCAAGTTCAGCTGTAATTAAAATAGATGGAAAAGAAAAACAAGTAACTATAGATGAAATAAGTAAAGGTGATATAGTTATATCAAAACCAGGAGAAAAAATTGCAGTAGATGGAGAAATAATATTTGGAAAGACACATTTAGATGAATCTTTCATTACAGGAGAAAGTAAACCAGTAGAAAAAGAAAAAGGAAACAAAGTAATAGCAGGTAGTATAAATTATGATGGATATATTGAATATAAGGCAGAAAAAATAGGAAAAGAATCTACAATATCTGAAATTGTAAGGCTGGTTTTAGATGCAAGCAATACAAAAGCTCCAATTGCGAAAGTAGCAGATAAAGTTTCAGGAATATTTGTACCAGTTGTTATACTGATAAGTATCATAACATTTATTATGTATTTAATATTGGGAGAAGGAATAGAGACAGCAATTATATCATTTGTTACAGTCTTAGTAGTCGCTTGCCCTTGTAGTCTAGGATTAGCAACACCTCTTGCAATTGTCGTAGCAGAAGGTTTATGTGTGGAAAATGGTATATTAGTTAAAAAAAGCGAGATATTGGAAAATGCACAAAAAGTAAATACAATTGTGTTTGATAAAACAGGTACTCTAACATATGGAAAATTAAAAATATCTAAAATTATAAATTATAGTGATATAAAACAAGAAGAATTATTACAAATGGTAGGAAGTATTGAAGCTAAGTCTACACATCCAATTGCAAAGGCCTTTACAGATTATTTGGAAGAAAATAATATAAGTGTTTTAGAAGTTAATGATTTTGAAAATATATCAGGTTTAGGCATAAAAGCTAAGATAGCAAACTCAGAAATGTTACTTGGAAATTCAAAATTATTATCTAAATATGAAATAGAAAATAATCATTTAAAAGATGAAAATACATTAACAAATGAAGGAAATTCTATTGTATATGTTGTCAGAAATAAAGAAATAATTGCTCTTATTTCAATAAATGATATTGTAAGAGAAAATGCAAAAGATGTTATTTCTATATTAAATAAGAATAAAATTGAAACAATAATGTTGACAGGAGATAATTATGTAACTTCTCAAAAAATTGCAAAAGATTTAGGAATAACAAAAGTAATTTCTAATGTTTTACCAAATCAAAAATTAGAAGAAATAAATAAATTGAAAAATGAAAATAAATTTGTTATGATGTGTGGAGATGGAATAAATGATAGTCCAGCTCTAACTGCAAGCAATATAGGTGTGAGTGTAAATACCGGAACAGATATAGCAATGGATTCATCTGATGTTATACTTACAAAAAATGATTTAACAAGTATATTAAAATTAATAAAAATAAGTAAAAAGACAATAAAAAATATTAAACAAAATTTATTTTGGGCATTTTTTTATAATATTCTTATGATACCAATAGCAATAGGAGTGTTAAAACCTATTGGAATTTCAATAAATCCAATGATTGCAAGCATGGCTATGGTATTAAGTAGTATTACTGTTATATTAAATGCATTAAGATTAAAAAGATAATTTAAAATTACTAATAAAAGAGTAAAAGACACCATAATGGTGTCTTAAATTAATATTTAAGCATTACCACTAGCATATTTTTGCTTAGTAGAATCAATTTTAGTTTGTTCTACATTTTCAGTTTTATACCATCCTTTTTCAGCCATTAAATTATATAATTTATTTTGTATATCTAAAGTTTCATTTAAAGCTTCTTTAAATGTAGCATGAACATCTTGAGTAGTTGATTCAATAGTGCCATGAAGATATAAATCACAAACACCTTTGACAATTAACAATTCTTTTTCCATTAAATCTTTATCTTCCATAAATTGACCTCCTTTATAATAAATTTAAAAATTTGTTAAAAATTTGAGTATGTTTTTGTTCTAATTCTCCCATATAAGTTGAGAGATTAACATCTTTTAATTGAGAAGCAGTTGTCTTAGAACATGTTTTCATTATGTTTTCATGTCCTAGAGCATCCTCAATATACAAAAGTTCTTTATTTGTCATAATAATCACCACCTAAAAAAAGTATTTCCAAATTTTATAAATATATACATATTATAGAAAGGAACATTTTTAATGATTTTTTATATGATATTATAAGAAATAAAAAAGGAAGGTGTTAATAATGCAAAATCAAAGAATGATTATGATGGCAAGAAGATATTTGGCTAGATTTGATGAAATATTAAACCAAATGGCAGATAAGATGCTATCACAAGAACTTACAAATAGTATAACAATTAATTTTATTAGATGCATGATACCACATCATATGGCTGCAATTTATATGTGTGAAAATTTGTTGCAATATACAAAATATCAGCCATTACAGAATATAGCAAATGATATAATTCAAATGCAGACAAAAGGAATAGAACAAATGAAAGAAATTGAAAGAACAACATATGGTTTTAATAATATGTCAAGAGATGTAAAGAATTATAATGAAAGATACTTAGAAATAACAAAAAACATGATTGAAAGGATGAAAAATAGCCCTAGATGTATAAATATTAATTTAGACTTTGTAAATGAAATGATACCTCATCATGAAGGAGCAATATCGATGTGTGAAAATTTATTACAATATTATATTGATCCAAGATTAAAAATGGTTGCAGATTCCATTATAAGAGAACAGAGTGAGGGTGTTAAGCAATTAAAAGAAGTACAAAATAATTTATGTAGGAGATAGGTTTTTATTTATTAGGTGATTAGAATAAGTGTAATTAAAATCAGGGTCATTTCATAAAATATTACAAAATTGTAATATTACCAATAACTTCCAGCAATAAATTATCATTAAGCAAGCA
>CANPZA010000087.1 GCA_947588915.1 uncultured Clostridia bacterium | reverse complement strand
AAGTTTTTTTAAAATTTCACCATATAGTTTTTTAAAATTTCACCTCTATTATCAATGATATAATCATCTCAGAAAGGAGGTAATTTTTTTGAAAAATAAGAAATATGCTTTAGAATTAATAAAAGCTAAAATTAATGGAGAACGTAATATTACATTTCAAGAAATCGCTAATTTAACCGATTACTCTAAAAGACAAATTATTAATTTTTCTAAAGAAATTGAAAATAAGGATATTGATTCTATGCTCATTCATGCTAGCACTGGAGAACCCTCTCATAATTCTGCCAGTGACTCGGAAATACAATATCTAAAAGATTTTAAGAAACAATATCCTAAAATCAGTATATCACAATTTATGGATATATACCACGAAGATATAATTTTTAATCCAAATAAATTGGAAGATATTTACAAATATAATTTAAAAAAACGTAGTTATTCTTTCTTCAAAGATTTCTATCGTAACAATGGATATGTTTCTCCTAGAAAACATAGATGTTTCAAAGGTAAAGACTCTCATCCTTTGCGTGATCCTTCTCCTAGAAGAGGTATTTTAATTATGATTGATGGCACTCCTCATGATTGGTTCGAAAATGGTAAAAAATTTTCTTTACATCTGGCTGTTGATGATGCTACTGGTGAAATTTTAGCTGGTTGGTTTATGCCTACTGAATGTTTAGAAGGATATTGCCATATGCTTAAAATTTTAATAGAAAAGCATGGTATTCCAGAAAATATATATTCTGATAAGCATACTATATTTAAAAGCCCTATAGATGGAAATTTGACTCAATTTGGACATATTTGTGAAGAACTTGGTATTAATATGATTTTAGCTGAAACTCCTCAAGCAAAAGGAAAAGTTGAGAAGAAAAATGATACTGTGCAAGGTAGATTATTAAATGATATTAAACGCTACAAAATCAAAACATATGCTGAATTGAATGATTTCTTTAATCGTGAATATATCAACTATTTAAATCGCAAATTTGCTTATTCTCCAAAAGAAACAGAAACAGCTTTTGTACCATTAGGTAAAAAATTTGACTGGACAAATATTCTTTGTACTAAACAAGAAAGAAAAATTTTAGATGGTTGTGTGTTTTCTTATGCTAACAATTATTACCAATTAATTGATGATAAAAATGTAATAGTTAAAATTTTTAAAGGCACTGCAATAACTGTTATGGAAGATATTTTTGACCATACTGTTAGAGCTGAATATCGAAAAAAAATCTATGCTACTAGACAAATTGCAGGACACAAACAAGATCCAGTAAAAAGGCAACAAAAAATCCAAAATCAAAAGGAATTAGATGAATATCTAAGATTACAAAATTCAAAGCAATAAATGATATGTTGTCAATGAAAGAAAAGTATAAATTGACCTGCTCCTTGACTTATCTACTTTATGCCGTTTCTGTAATTGGACAACATGACATATTTTTATAATTTTGTTAAGGTGGTTATCACATAATTTGTGATAATCACCTTAGTTACTTTTAAAAATTTGTTTGGTGAAATTTTAAAAAGTCTTTAACATAGTTTACAACATTAAAAGTTCTTAGTTTCCTAAGAACTTTTATTATTTATTGCATACCTGAACTTACATCTGAAGTTGTATTTGTATTTTTATCTGTATTCTCTGTATCTGTTTTTGGTGGATTTGTTGAATCCGTAGGTTTGTTATTGTTATTTTGTTCTGGTGTTGGATTAACTGGAGCTTCAGGTGTAGTTGGTGTATTATTAGTTGCTGCTCCTGTTCCTCTAACTACAATTCTTGGCATAGCATCATATGTATCTCTTGAAAGTAGGTATGTTGATACTACTTTTCCATTTAAAGACTTAATAATATATGTTTCTGTTTTTAATCCATTTGTACCTTTTTGTTTTACATTTTCTGTTCCTGTTGGTAAATTTGCATCTTCTTCATATTGTACTGCAAATGGTATTGTTGCTATCGTTTTTGTACTAAAACTAATTGTATATTCATTTTCTTCTTTTAATCCATATATAGATACAGTAGCAATTCCATTTGCTGCACTTGCTACAAGTCTAATAGGATATTGTCTTGTATTTTTAAATTTAAAATCTACTACTCCATATGCTACAGTAGCATCTCTTCCTGCTGGTACATACCCTGTCAAAAATTGGTGGTTTGATCTTTCTACTATTTCTAAATTAGCCATTAAAACTGCATTATACAATGTAGAAGATATTTGACATATTCCCCCACCTATACTGTCTACTACTTGACCTCCTGAGTACATATGTCCTGTTCTATATCCTGCTGCTATTGTTCTAGGTCCTAAAGTTTGATTATAAGATAATGTTTCTCCTGGTAATACAACCTTTCCATTTAGTTTTCTACAAGCTATGCTCAAATTTGTTGACCTTCCTACATCACTTGTATCATATCTTGTTGTAAAAGTAGAAATTTGATTAGGAAATGCTTCTGTTCCAATTTGGCTAAGTGTTACTTTAGGTTTTGTTATGATTAATGGTATAACATATTCTTCTTTATCTTCTTTTAGAATTTCTCTTGCTACTTCTACATCAAAATCAATTCCTTCTACTTCTGGATAAACTGCAAAAGGTTCTTTTACAAAGTATGCATCTTTTGCTTCTGTATAAACTTCTTCATGTATTTTATCAATATCTATTGGTTCTGGATTTTTTTGCTTTACTGGAATCTCCAAATCATCCTTATTTGATTCAACATTATTTAATTCTTGTTTTACCAAATTTAATAATTCATCTGCATCAATTATAATTCCAGATTTCCCTTTTGTAATAATTAATTCATCATCTTCTATAGCATGACTAGACTCTATAATAATTCCAGGAAGATTTACTCCTATATCTACTATAGTTTGTTTTGCTACTTCCTCATTTAATGTCATATCAACATTTATATTTCTTTTTGTTAATAAACTAAATAAAATTTCATAATTATTAACAAATATATTGTCTTTTTTACCAATCAAATAAGCTTCTTCTACGGCTTTATCAATATCATAATTAACTTCTAATAATGTTGGATTTAATGTATTTGTATAATCTTGATATTTAATTCCAATTTCTTTTTGCAATTTTTCTTGGTATATACTGTTTATTTTAGAACTAGCTTCTTCTTGTGATAATCCAGAAACATCTATCCCTGAAATTGAAACACCACTTATTATTTTTTTATTATTTATATTTACTAATGCAAAAATTGTAGAACAAAATACACCAATTACTGCAACAATAAGTACTATAAAGATAGGTATTAAAATTCTTTTTTTCCTATATTCCATCATTTTTTCTACTGCATTTTGAATCTTTTTTGGTTTTTCTTCTACCTTTTTGAATTTTTCTTTTCCTTTTTTATTGTTTTCATCTTTATTTTCTTCTTTGTCTTTTTTTTCTTCCTTTTTCTCTGCTTTAGTTTTGCTTTCTTCTACATTATTATTAGCTTTTTCTTCTTTTTTTGTTTTCTTTTCTTTCTTTTCTTTAACTGCTTTTTCTGGATTTACTTCTTTCTTTTCAGATTTTTCTTCCTTCTTCTTTTTTGTTTTTTCTACGTTGTCTTTCTTAGTTTCTGACTTTGAAGATTTTTTACTTTCCTCTTGTTCTTTTTTCATTTCTTGCTCCTTTGAACTTTCTTTTAATCCTTTCATTCTTACTACCCCTTATATGAATTCTAAATAAATATTACCACAAACAAAATATTTTTACAATATTTTATTCATAATTTATTATTAAATTATATGTTTTTTTATTTTTCAATATGTGTTTTAGACAAAATTTTTTATTTTTTTTTAAAATTTTTAAAAAAATACTTGAACATTGTAAAATTTAATATTATAATGTTGTCAGCAAAAGATAAATAAGGAGAGAAAATAAATGGAATTAACAAAAAATATATTTTTTAATACTGATAAACTAATTGAAAATAGTAATGTGAAAATATCTTACACAGGTAAACTTTATCAAAATGCTTCTGAAGAAGTATCTATTCATTATGGTTTTGGACCAAACTGGGATAATTTAAATGATACTGAAATGAAAAAAACAGATTTAGGATTTCAAGCAGAAATAAAATTAGAAGAAGGTGAAACTTTCAATTTCTGTTTTAAAAATGAGAATGATATCTGGGATAATAATGATGGTCAAAACTATATCTTCCCATTAGAAAAAGTTCAAAATGAATTAGTTGTTTTGGATGATGAACCTGTTGCTTTAGGTTCTGTTAGGAAATTAAGAAGATCATATTTATGGAGTAAAAAAATTCGTTTAGCAGTTTATAAATTAATTACATACCTTCCAAGAATAATTTCTGGAAATTATAAAAGAAAAATTACAGGTAATGAAAATTAATAATATAATTATAATAGGCTACTTAAAAATTAGTAGCCTATTATTTTATATCTTCTTAATTTTTATGTTATTGACCAACCACCATTTATTGAGATAATTTGGCCAGTTGTATAATTATCTTCTATTAACCAATTTACACATTTCGCAATATCAATTGTTTCTCCAATTCTTTCTAAAGGTATTTCTTCTTTAATTTTATCTATTTCTTGCCTTGATAAATTATTATTCATTTGAGTATTTATTATTCCTGGTGCAATTGAATTAACTCTTATATTCGATGGTCCAAGTTCTTTAGCTAAAGCTTTTGTCATACCATTTATTCCAGCTTTTGAAACAGAATAAATTACTTCTAATGAAGCACCTACCATCCCCCAAATAGAAGAAATATTTATTATACATCCGTTTTTATTATGTATCATATTAGGTAATACTTCTTGAGTAGTCGCAAAAGTAGAATATAAGTTAGTATTTATAATTCTATCCCAATCCTCATCTGTTTCATCTATAAACATTTTATATTCGCTTATTCCTGCATTATTTATCAAAATGTCAATTTTATGATATTTTTCTAATGTGAATTTTACTAACTTTTTTATTTCATTCCTTTTTGTTACATCTGCTTTGAAAATATCTATTTTTATATTCTCTTTCTCTAATTCTTCTTTTAATTCTTCCGCTTCTTTCTCAGAATTATTATAATTGGCAACCACATTTATACCTTTTCTTGATAATTCTTTAGCAACTATCCTTCCAATACCTCTAGATGCTCCTGTTACTATAGCAACTTTTTCCATTATAAACCTCCTTAAAATGGGAACTATGTGGGGACTAAATGGGGACTAAACTAAAAATCCTCATTTTCCACAAATAAATTTTTTGTTATTTCCATAGTTATAAAAAGTTAAAAAAACATTAATTAAGAGTTTTTCAAACCCATCGACCTTATTGGATGCACTTCCCAGATTCGAACTGGAACCCTCGCATTACAAGTGCGATGCTCTGGCCAGCTGAACTAATAGCCCAATTATATACATTGCATTCACAATGCCTTTATATCTTACTATATTTTCGCTTAATTGAGAGATAATAAATTCTATGGAGATGCCTTTGTATCTCCATAGAATTTATCTATCTTCGAAATAATGGATTTATTTTAATTGTTTATTTTTTCCTATATTCCATTCTCTCAAAAAAGCTTTTAAATAATCTTTCATAAATTTGTGTTTATGTTCTGCTAAGGCTTTTGCTGTATCAGTATTCATAGTATTTTTTAATTTCAGTAAGTAATCATAAAAATGTTCTATAGTTGTAGGTGAGTCAATACTAATATCTCTAAACTCTTCTATTTTCCCTAATGGTTTCCCATCCCATATTTTTATATTATGTGCTCCTCCATAAGTAAAACTTCTTGCAATACCAATAGCACCCATTGCATCCAAATTATCTGCATCTTGTAAAATTAAAGTTTCTATATCATTTGCAATCCTTTGTTTTCCCATAAAATTAGTTTCTTCATGATACTTAACACAATGTAAAACTTTTTTTATAGTAAGAGTATCAATTTTATTATCACTTAATAATTTTTCTATATAATCTAAAGACTCCTCAGGTGAGCAATATGTTTTTCCTTTTTCTATTGCAATCACTCTGTGTAAGTCATGTATAAATGCTGAAATACCGAATTACCTCTCTATTTCCACCTTCATCTTCTTGAATTTTTAAAGCCATATTAGTAACTCTTTTCAAATGTGTAATATCATGTCCACTATTTTCATTAATAAATAAATCTTTAATCTTGTCTTCTATACTTAATAATACATTTTCTAATTCTAACATTATCATTTCTCCTTATGTTTTTATGCAACTTTTATTCCTGTATCTATTACCTCCTGTATAAAAGGGGTTTCTACATTGTCGAAATCCGCTACTTCAATTAAATGTGGCTCTATACGATAATCAATATTTCTTCGTAATTTTTTTAAATTTAATTGCTCATCAAA
>CANPZA010000086.1 GCA_947588915.1 uncultured Clostridia bacterium | reverse complement strand
AAAAAACTGCATATAATGGTATTGAATATATTTTATTAGAAAATCCAAAGTTTTTAGCAGATATTCTTATCACATAATTGGGTTTATATTTCATAATATAATTTGATATACTCCTTGACCTGATATGTTCTCCTGCTTTAACTTCAATAGGTATTACATGATTTTCTTTGCTTATCATAAAATCTATTTCCATAGTTTGAGTAGGTTTATAATACAATAAATCCATTTGTTTACTTTTTAACTCTTGTGCCACATAGTTCTCTGCTAATGCTCCTTTAAATATACTATTTTGGTCTAATTGAATATCTTTATAAGATACATTTGAAAGTGTTGATAATAATCCTACATCATTTAAATAAATTTTAAAATTTGTGTTATCTACAAATACCCTAAGTGGCGTTTCTGGTCTTTCTACTTTATTTGCTTTATATACTAATGAACTTGCAACTAACCAATCTAAAGGTAGTTCATAATCTCTTTTATTTGCTGTTGGTTTTACCAAATTATATTTAAATTTAGTATTTTCTTTTGCTAATTGTTTTGGTATAGAATCATATATTTCATTGATTTTTATTGTCTCTGCCCCATTTATCGTATATTTTCTCATATCAGCAATATAAGCTGTAATAATTGAATTATGTATTATTCTTTCAAATAATAATACATTTTTTTCATTTTCTATATAATTTAAAATTGCTTGTGGCATTCCTCCAATATATAAATAATCTATATAGCATTTAAGTGCTTTTTCATGTAAAATTTCAGGCATCTGTTTTTTATTGTTAAAACAATTTCTAATTTCTTCTGATAAATCTTTTTCTCCTATTGCCCACAAGAATTCTTCAAAGTCCATTGGATACATATTTAATATCCTAACCTTTCCAACTGGAAAAGAAGATTTAAATCTATGTAATTTAACTCCTAATAAACTACCCGCTGTTATAATTCTATAGTTTTCTTCTGCTTCACTAAAATACTTTAAGGCTGTAATAGCTTTTTCGCAAATTTGAATTTCATCAAAAAATATAACGGTTTTTTCAATGTCAATTTTTTCTCCTAATAATATTTCTATCTGTCTAATAATTTCTTTTGGTTTTAAAGTATTTTCAAATATAGAAGAAAGTTTTGGTATATCTTCAAAATTTAAATATAAATACTCTTCATAGTTTTCTTTACAAAATTTGTTTATTATGTAAGTTTTCCCTGTTTGTCTCGCCCCAATAACCATAAGTGGTTCTTTAATATTTTTATTTTTCCATTGTTTTAATTCTTCTAAAAACTTCCTTTTCATAATATAGTACACCTCTTCTTTCTATATTATTGTATATTATTTTATCATATTTTTTCTTTTTAATCAATAAAAAAATGAAAAAATTCATTTTTTTAATAGTATTTTTTTGAATTTTTTCATTTTTTTAAGTGTTAATTATTTTATATTTTTTTAACTAAACAAGTCCATTATTTCTTCTTTTATTTCTTTTTTCACAGATTTGATTTCCTATGTTCACCATATCTACATTTTTTACTGTTTTTTAAATTTACCCCCCTAATGTCTTTATCTGTTTCATTTTGCCTGCCTTTCTTTTGAGATTTTTTTGTTTTCAAGGGTAAACTTGTACCTGTCCCAGTTTTACCCTAATTGAATAAATTTAAAATTTCTTCTTTTGATAATTTGCTTATAAATGATGTTTTTGTGCTTAACATGTTGTCTATTAGTTTTGATTTTTTTTGCTGTAATTCATATATTTTTTCTTCTATAGAGTTTTTAGTTATTAGTTTGTATACTTGCACATTCTTTTTTTGCCCTATTCTATATGCTCTGTCTGTTGCTTGATTTTCTGTTGATGAATTCCACCATGGGTCATAGTGTATTACCATATCTGCTCCTATTAGATTAAGTCCTGTTCCTCCTGCTTTTAATGATATTAAAAATACTTTTATTTCATCATTTTCATTAAATTCATCTACTAGTTTTATTCTTTCATCTACTTTTGTACTTCCTGTTAATTTAAAGTATTTTATATCTCTTTTCTTTAATTCCTTTTCTATTATCTCAAGCATTGATGTATATCCAGAAAATAGTAGTATCTTGTGTCCACTATTTGTTGCATCTTGCACAACTTCCATACATTGTTCTAATTTACTACTTGTATCTTTATAATCTTCTATGAATAGTGATGGATGGCAACAAATTTGTCTTAATCTTGTTAGTGCTGCTAATATTTGAATTTGACTTTTTTCGTAACCATTTAATTGTATTTCATCTGCTATTTCTTGTTTTGCCTTAACTAAATAAGTTAAATAGATATTTTTTTGTTCTTCACTCATTTCGTTGTTTAATACTGTTATAGTTTTGTCTGGAAGTTCTGTTAGAACTTCTTTTTTATTTCTTCTTAATATAAATGGTTCAATTAGCATTTTAAGTTTTGCCATTACTTGTTCATCTTCATCTTTTACTATTGGTGTTTCATATATCGTTTTAAATTTTTTATATGTAAATAAATATCCTGGCATTATAAAATCAAATATAGACCATAGCTCAGAAAGAGAATTTTCTATAGGTGTTCCTGTTAAGGCAAATCTTGTATCTGCTTTTATTTTTTTTATTGATTTTGCATTTTGTGTATTACTATTTTTTAAGTATTGTGCTTCATCTGCTATTACATATCTAAAGTTATAGTCTTTTTGTTCATATAATTCTATATCTCTTTTTAACAAATCATATGATGTAATTACTAAATCATAATTGTCAATTTCTTCTATTTGTTTTTTTCTTTCATTTAATGTTCCTCTTATTACTAATGTTTTTAAATCTTTAGTAAATTTTTTAGATTCATTTTCCCAGTTTAATGTTAATGAACTTGGTGATATGACTATACTTGCTTTTTTGTTAATTCCATTTTTTATTTGTTCTTGACCTGGAATTATGTTTTCATTTTGGTTTGTATTTTTTACATAGTCTACTATAATAGATAACATTTGTAATGTCTTACCAAGTCCCATATCATCTGCTAAAATTCCACCAAATTTATAGTAATCTAAAGTTTTAAGCCACTTAAATCCTATTTTTTGGTAGTATCTTAAGATGTTTTCTAGATTTTCTGGTATTTTTATATCTTCTTCTAATTGGTCTTTGTCTAACCTATATATAAGTTCTTTATATTCGCTATTTTTCACTATTTCAGCACTTTTTATTTCTTTTAGTAGTTTATTTAAATATAAACTTCTATTTACTGGAAGCCTAATTTCTCCATCTTGTAAATCTTTATAATCAATATCCATTCCAGTTATTAATTTATCTATAAACTCTATTTGTTTATTTTCTTCCAGATTAATAAAACTTCCATCTTTTAACCTGTAATATTTTTTCTTTAAAGTATATCTATTCATTATATTTTCTAATTCTTTTATATCTATATTCATATTTTTCAAGTCTATTGATAATAAATTATTTTCTACTTTAACTCCAATATTACCAATTTGAGGTTGTTTAATTTGCTTTGTTTTAAATTTTTCAGTTGCTAAGACTTGGAATTTTTGCATATAATATTCTATATCTTCTAACAAAAATTCATAGATTTTGTCATTGTCTGGAAGAATAAATGTTAAATTTTTAGTGTCCAACATAAATCCTGTTCTTCTAAATGCATTTAATGCTTTTGCCTCACTAATCATATTTCTTGGAAAATCTAATTTTAATTTTTCATTTAATGGGTTAAATTTATTTTCTCCATATATAAATTCTACTTTTGCTGTTAAATAGTCATTATCATCAAAGTCTAAATATACTTGCACTTCCAATTCTTCTGGCTTATACTGTTCTATTTCTTTTTCTGTCATGTTTTCTATTTTTATTGCATCTTTTACTTTTGGTATTACTATTGAGAATAATTGTATAAGTTCTTCTTTTCCAAGTAATACTTCATTTATATAATTTTGTCTGAATATTTCTAATAGTTTTAGGTTTGTTTTTTCAAATTCTTTTGTACATCTATACATTTTATCTTTTGTTAAAACATATTTATAATTTTTTCCTTTTATAATTGTCACATTAAAAATTTCTATGTTTGGTGTTATAATATATTGCTGTTCATTTATTTTTTTTAAGTTGAATTCTATTTTAGGTTGTTCTTCTGTAAATTGTACTTCTTCTGTATTGTAATCTCTTTGGAATGGCACTATTGTATTTTTTAGTACTTCAAATATATCATCTATTCCACTATTTCCTAAGATAATACTTGTATCACTTAAAGCTTTTCCATAATACCTATAATTACTATTTGAGTTAGAATTTGCATATTTAATTATTTCTGAATATTTTAGTATAAAGTCTAATAATTTTTGGCTTTTTTCTTCAAACATTTCTTTTGTATGTATAAATTGTAATTTTTCACCATATCTGTAATTTTGTTTTTCTATCATCCTTGTATAAAATTCTGATAAATCCTTTATTTTATACATTTTTTTATTTCCTATTTTAAATTCGATTTTCATATCTCCTGAAAATCTGTCAAATATAATTTTAGGCTCTATTTTTATAGTTCCTTTATTTTTTAGTGTAACTTCTTCATCTATGTTTTCTATTTCATCTATTTCTTCATTGTAGAAAGTATTTACTATTTGTTTAAAACTTCTGTATTTATTTATATCTATTTCATTATTTTTTATTTTCATATCAGGTTTATAATATTGTGCAAGATACATTACAGATGCGAGTGTATGTTTACATACTCCATAATGATTATAATAATCTTGGCAGTTACATATTATATCTTCTACTTCTCCATCATGAATAGACACATATGTCTTATATGGTTGATTTCCTATTACGATTGCACTGATTTCAAAATTTTTACTATTTTTATATTCTACATTTGTAATTTGTACTTTTCCACTATCTTTGTAGTTATTTGCTTTTTGTGTTCTTTTTTCTCCTGCATCCATGCAAAGATTGTCTAAGACTTCTTGATTTACTTGCATTTTTCTACTCCTTTTCTTGGCTAAATATTATATAACATATTCTAAGTAAAATCAAGATGTATAGAACATAAAAATAAAAGCATAAAATATGTTGAATTTGATATGCTTTTCTAAATTTTTACAAAATATTATATTACACCATGTTAATATGAAACACTAAGAATTATGTTTGGCAAATTATTTGTTCTAAGTGTAGAAAAAATTCAAATGTTAATAGTTCAGAAAAAAACAAAGAAAATAGAAGTTGAAATAGACCAATTCAACTATCTATAGAATTAAATGAACATCTTAACATTCTCGATATAATAATGTAAAAGAGTTGATTCCCGAACTTACTTTAGATAATACATTTAAAGGGAAATATGTTAGAGACTACATAACTCAAAATTTATTATACTATTTATAGTAATACAAAATTTTATATTTAAATACTAATCTCGTTTTTTCACATTTTCCCTATTTCTATACTTCATTATTGAAAAACATATTGTCTAAACATTATTTTTTTATTTTATACTTATTTTTCTATATTATTATTTTGCCAAACTTTATTATTAATATTATTCTATTTCAATATCATTTATATAAAATTTGTTTTCACTATTATCAAGAAATCCAGCAACATTAAATACTAAATATTCTATATCTGATGAAGCAACAAATTCTGTATTGTATTCTACTAAATTTTCAGATTTTGATATTGTTATATAATCATCACTATATTCTGTATAAGTTTTTACTGGTTCTGGAGATATTTTAAATCCAAAATATTTTCCCCAACCTGATTCTGGAAAGTATTTTCCTGTAGATTTAAATTTAAAACTTATTTTATATTTATTTCCTATTGTAAGATTTCTAATTATGATATTAGTACCTTCATGGCCAGCACTATATTCTGAGAATTCAAGATTTAAATTGTCTTCTTTCCATTCAGTTGATAATAATTCGACACCATTACTATAACAAAGTTCTAGTTCTCCGATTATTAAAATAAAATTTTGTTTTTGTAGCTTCTGTTATTGTTCCATTGGCATTTATTTTTATATCATATCCATTTATTTTTACTATAGCTGGTAATTTTTCTATTTTATTGTCTCCACTAATTAATCCATCATTATATATTAATCCTGAAATTTTACTTAAATTTTTATTCAGTTCCTCATAATTAAATGTATCATCTTTGTCATAACTTGCTAATACTGCTAGTTGAACTTCTTCTATCGACTCTGCTTTTTTGGTTTCATCTTCTGCTTTCGTTGTCTTAGTTAATATTCCTTCATTTCCTGTTAATGTTGCTATTGTTACTCCTGCTAAAATCAACAATACTATTATTGTTATAATATTCTGTTATGACTATTTTTTATCTAGCCAACATTTATTAGTTC
>CANPZA010000085.1 GCA_947588915.1 uncultured Clostridia bacterium | reverse complement strand
GACAAGCAGTATATCAAAATGGGAAGTACATTTTTCAATGAAGCTATTATGGAGTTTGTGGAGGAGGAAAAATAATGTTAAGTAAAAAAGATATACAAATGTTGAATAAAGCAATAAAAGAGAAGGATAAATACAATATTGCTGTTGATAATGATTGTATTACAGTAGTTGATAAAAATAATGATGAAATTTATGAAGATTTTGATAGTTGGGGAGAAGATTTTATTGTAGATATATTGCAATATTTAGGAGCAGATGCAGATTATGTGTAATCCAGAACAAATAAAGCAACTATTAACACCAATTATGGTAGCACAGCATTATCTTGGACAAGGCAAAACAAAAGGCAATAGGATATGGTATAAATCTCCTTTTAGGAATGAAAGAACAGCATCATTTATGGTAGATGAAGAAGCATATCACGATTTTGGAGATGGTTGGCACGGAGATATAATTGATTTTGTTGAAAGATACTACAATACAGATTTTATAAATGCTATGAAGATATTAAGTAGAGATTTTGGATTACCAGAAGATGAGCCTATATCAAGAGATGTAGAGCAATACATAAAACAAAAACGAGAAGAAGAACAGCAAATGAAGAGGAATTTAGATAATTGGTTTAATAGCACATATAACAAAATATCAGATGAATTGAATATAACGGAAAAAGCTATAGAAAATACAGCAAAGAAAAATAAATTAGTTGGACTCTGGAAGTATTTATATACCAGAGAAAGCAAATTAAATATTTTATGGGAAATATTTTTTGATGCAGTAGATGATGAACAAAAGAAACTTGAATTATGGAGAAGTAAGGAGGAGGTAGAAAAATGCTTAAAATAAAAGATGTAGTAGATTTGAAAAAATTGAAAAATTTTGGATTTAAACCCAAATATAATGAAGATACAGGGAAAATAGAAAGATATATTTATAATAATTCAATGGTAATAAACATAAAAGATAGAAAAATGTATCCATTTAGAAAATGCAACGAATATAGTGAAATAGATTTAGAATATTTCAAAGCAGATTTTGTAGAAGAAGCATTATACGATTTAATAAAAGCAGATTTAGTAGAAAAAGTAGGTGATTAGCCTTGCAAAATGTAACACAAGAAGAACAAGCAGAATTACTTGGTAAAAAGCCAACACCACCACTTTATTATAAATTCGGTGATTATAAATACAATACAAATTCAAAAGAAAGAGTATTGTCAGGAATAGATAGATTAGATGAACTTACAAAAGGTTTTGAAATGGGTTGTATAACAATATGGACAGGACTTACAAATGCAGGAAAGACAACAGTTATGACAATGATTACAAAACAAACAATAGAACAAGGAGAAAAGGTGTTTTACTTTAATGGAGAGCAGACCAAAGACGATTTTAAGAATAACCTATATAAGCAGTCAGTAGAAAAAGGACATATACAAGGCAAGAGATATAAAAAAACACAAATTATTGATTGGTTTGTAGAAGATAGTGAAATTGAGAAACTAGATAAAATGTATTCAGATAGCCTATTCGTATATAACAACGAAATGGCAAGAACAATAGATATGATTTTACACGCAATGGAAGAAGTTAGGGTAAAGTATGGGGTTAAAGTGTTTATGTTGGATAATTTTATGCAAATAGATACAAGTTCATCTGATGAATATAGAGAACAAAAAGAAATAATGGAGGAGTTGAGAACATTTGCAGTAAATAAAAATGTGCATATACATCTAGTCGCACACCCTCGAAAAATCGACAAAGTGAATACAAGAATTACAATATATGATGTTATGGGAAGTTCTAATTTAGTAAATAAAGCCTATAATGTAATTTCAATTATTAGAACAGACAATTTAGCAGAAGATGATAGCGAATATAAGCGATTAGCAAAATATATGGCAAGTGAAGGATATGATATTACACAAGCAAGTTCAGTATTAGAAGTATTAAAAACAAAAGGTGAAAAATGTGGATTAGTAGGGTTAGTATATGACCCATTAACTAAAACATATAAGCAATTACCAAGAACAATGACAGAGAAAGAAATACAAGAACAATGTACAATGCTTAACAATGTTGATACTTGTCCGTTTTAGGAGGAAATTATGGAATTGAAAGAAACTATAAAATATATTGAAAATATAATAAATGCAACATATATAACAGCTACATTAAAGGATAAAGATGGAGATATTATTGAAGAAGGTTTAGTAAATCAACAAGTAATTCAAGATTTATTAGATTTATATAATAAAGAAAAACAAGAAAATAATGATTTACAGGAAAATTCAATACCTAAAAAGAAGATAGAAGACAAGGTAAACTTATTAGAAAATTTGCAAAAAGAATTTCCAGACAATGAGAAAATAAGAATAAAAATAATAAGTTATAAAGAATTATTGGAGAAACCAAATGAATGATTTATATAAATTAAAACAAGAATATAATCACAATTTAACAAGGTATTACAATGGTTGTAAATATTGTGAAGAACACAGAGATGAAGTGGATAAATGGCTACCAGAATTATTAAAAATACAAGATAAAATAAATAAGTTGCTAGAAGAAATAATGAAACAACAAGAAGTAAATGATAAAGAAAAATTGGAGGGATTTGAGAATGTTTAAAAATATAAAAGAAAATCTTTTACTGTGGTTTCAAGAAAATGCAATAAAATTTTTTGATAGAGATGTTATTGATTTTGAAGATATAAGAATACCAAAAAAATTCAAACAACATTATCCTAAAAAAAGTAAAATGCAAGAAAGATGGAGTTATTATAATAAATATCAAGAGCCAAAGGTTGTTATAATTGTAGATAAAGACAATGTATTAGTAGATGGTTATACAACATATTTAATTTATAAAAAAATAGGTGTTGAAAAAGCATCTGTGAAAAGAATATGAAACAATTAGAAGAAAATACAATTTGCTATTATTGTTATGGCTGTAACAAGTTACTTTTAGAAGACTTTAATGGAGTAAAACATTGTAATGGATTCGTACCAGGATATAGTGATTGGCAAGAAACATATTATAAAGCATTGAAGGAGGAAAAGAAATGATAATATATGAAATATATAGAATTTTTATAAAAGAAAACCCGTTTGAAGTGGAATTTCTTGATTACTTTGCAACAATATTTTTTAGTATTGTAATTATTCCAGTAGAAATATTATTAAGCCCACTTTCTATAATAGCTTTAATAGCTTACAAAATTCATAAAAGGAGGAATAACAATGCAATGTAAATGGATAAAAGTAGAAGGAAAACAAAATAATAATACAACAAAAATTTTTATGTGTAGGTTAAAGAATAAAGTAATAGATGAATATGAATGTAGAGATTGTCCTATGTTTATAAAAGATAACAATGCAGATGATATAGTAAATCGATTATTTGGGATGTTTAATGGAGGTAAGAGATAATGCAGGTAAGATTTGGAAATTTAACAATATCAAGATTTGAAGATAGATGTGGTTGTAAGTTTGAAAAAGAAGATTATGAATGGTTAAAACAACATAGACAAGATGATGCACAACATATTGAAAATGATAAATTTCATATATTCGATATGCCATTTTCTATAATAGTAGGAAGGGACATACAAGATAAATTAGTTGAAATATTGACTAAATATAATAATATAAAGGCTTTTAACGAAAGTTTAAATATTTTAGCCAATGAGGAGGAATAATTAGGAAATTTACAATAAATGTAGTACCTCGTACTAAAAAAAATAGCTCACAAATAATAATGTGCAAAGGTAGACCAATGTTAATACCTAGCAAACAATACAGAGAATTTGAAAAAGAGTGTTTGTTGTTGATACCAAGCAAATACAGAAAAAATATAGATTATCCTGTAAATATTAAAGCAATATTTTATAGAGATAGCAAAAGAAGAGTAGATTTAACTAATTTACTAGAAGCACTAGATGATATGTTGGTTAAAGCACGGAGTTATAGAAGATGATAATCGAGATATAGTCGCTAGTCATAATGGTAGCTTGGTATTATATGATAAGCAATCGCCTCGTATAGAGGTAGAAATAACAAAAGTAGAAAATTATGAAAGGTGGAAAGAATAATGAACGATTTAAAAACAATACAAGACATAAGAGAATTAAGTACTTCCATAACTGATACAGATTTTTATATGGGATTAAATGAAATTATAGAAAAATTAGAAAATGTATATAACAACTATGATTTACATTGTATGAAGGATGGAATTATAGGGTTATATGGTGAAAAGAAAATGTTAGGTGCGATAATTGAATATTTAAAAAGAATATGAGGTGATAACAAATGAAAATTGCAAGATTAAGAAATTTAAAAAAAGTTGTTGAAGGGATATTAAGAAAATCTGATTTAGCAAGAGAAGATGATTGCTACTTAATTTTAGAAGTAATTAGAGAAATGTATCCATTTGAAGTAGGAAAAACATTTGCACAAGTAATGTTTAGTGCAAAAAGTAAAGGAATAAGTTTTGAGAGCATTACACGTGTAAGAAGGCAAGTGCAAAAGAAATATCCTGAATTAAAAAATAATAAAGTGGCAGAGATTAGAGATAATGAACAAGAAGAGTATAAAAAATCTGCAAAGGAGGAAATAAGTAATGATAGAAAACAATAATGAGATTTGGGAAAATGTTAAAGATTATGAAGGATTATATCAAGTGAGTAATTTAGGAAATGTAAAAAATATAAGAACAAATAAAATATTAAAACAAAGTCCACATCATAGAGGACATTTAAGAGTTGGCTTAAGCAAAAATGGAAAGACAAAAATGTATAGAGTGCATAGATTGGTAGCTGATGCTTTCATTCCTAATCCTAATAATTATCCTGTAGTTAATCATATAAACGGAAATATGAAAGATAATAGAGTAGAAAATTTAGAATGGTGTACTCAAAAATATAATTGTTTACAAGCATCTAAAACATCTAGTTTAAAAGAACAAGCAGTTGTAGGGATAAATAAAAAAGATGGAACACATATATATTTTCAAAATATACATTTAGCGGAAGAATATTTGAAAGAAAATGGAATAGAAGCAAAGTTACCAAGAGTGCCTATTATTGATGTTTGCAATGAAAGATTAAAATCAGCTTATGGATTTTATTGGATTTATGTTGATAAAATAATAACTAAAAATTAAAGGAGGAATAAAAATGGCATTTGATTTAGATGATGATGAATTAAAAGCAACTAGAATATTGAATGGTGTAGATAAAGTAGAAAATAAATGTAAATATTGTGGAGATATAATACAACAACCTAAAAGAGGCAAAAAAAGAAATTATTGTAGAAAAACAGAATGTATTAGAAAAGCAAGAAATGAAGCTAATAGAAGATGGTATGCAAATAAAATGAAAGTTCTTGAAGGTGCTAAGAATAGAATAATAGAGCAAAAAGAAGAAAAGAAAATAATATATTCTAGTACCGATAGAGCGATACATAGTGCTAAGACAGAAGATTTTACTGATGTAATAGAATTAGCAAGAAAATTAGGAGCAATTAGATTTGAAATAGTTGAAACAATAAAAAAACTTAATCCAGAACAGAGTAAAAAAGATAAAATTGACCAAATATTTTTACACGATATAGAAAATGAAATGAAAAAAGACATTGTATATGAAGAAGATATGTTGAAAATTATAAGAAAATATATTGAAAATAGACCAGATAGAAGAATTATCAAGGATAAACAAGAAATGTTAAGGCATCTAATTCAAGGACTAATATCAAATCCAAATCAATATGTAGTTGAATACATAAAAAATAGAGATAAAAGACAATATAATCCAAATAAGGAGGGATTAGTACGGACAAGCAAAAAAATAAAAAAGAAGGAAAAATAGCAAAACAAAAAGAAACATTAGATTCTAAAAAAATGGAACGAAAAGAACAGCAAGAAAAACTGACTAAGGCAAAGACAGAATTATTAAGGAAAGAATATCAAGATAATTTAAAAGAAATTATGGAACAAAAAATGTTTGATTTAGCATATAAATTAAAACATATTGAAGAAGGAGAAAATTTATCAATAATAGAATTAAAATCATTATTAAGTCAAAGAAATACAATAGGTTTATCTCCTAAATATAGTACAACAGAATTGGCAATATTATTTGACTATTATAAACAATTTATACAGCAAATAAATAAAAAAACACCATATATACCAACGAAAGAAGACTTTTGTAGTTTCGCAGGGGTAAGTACAACTACATATAATAATTGGAAACAAAGTGATGATTTTGAACGCAGAGAAATAATGCAAAAAATAGATGATTATTTAGTAGATATACATCTAACAATGGCACAAAGAGGAGATATAAGAGAAATCTCAACAATATTCAGGGCAAAATCAGAATTTGGACTTGTTGAAGCACAAGC
>CANPZA010000084.1 GCA_947588915.1 uncultured Clostridia bacterium | reverse complement strand
ATTTCAGGAGTATCTAAAAAGGAAAGAAGAAAAAGGGCAATAAAGGCGTTAGAAGATGTTGGATTAAAAGAACAAATAAATAAAAAACCAAATCAATTATCTGGTGGACAAATGCAAAGAGTAGCAATAGCAAGGGCATTAGTTAATAATCCAGATATTATTTTGGCAGATGAGCCAACTCGGAGCTTTAGATACAAAAACAAGTGTACAGATAATGGATATATTAAGCAAAATCTCAAAAGATAAATTAATTATTATGGTTACACATAATCCAGATTTAGCACAAAAATACTCTACTAGAATTGTAAAAATTTTAGATGGTGTAATTACAGATGATTCAAATCCTTTTAATGAAGAAGATGAAAAAGAAGAACAAATTGCAAAATCTGGTAGAACTTCTATGAAATTCTTTACAGCATTAAGATTAAGCCTAAATAATTTAATGACTAAAAAAGGAAGAACACTTCTTACATCTTTTGCAGGGAGTATTGGAATTATAGGTATAGCTCTTATTTTAGCAATTTCTACTGGTGTACAAAATTATATAAATAGAGTTGAAGAAGATACACTCTCATCTTATCCGATTACAATTGAGGAGTCTACTATTGACATGGCAAGTATGATGCAGTCAATGTTGGGAGAAGTAGAAGAAAATCAAAATCAAGAAGAAGGCAAAGTATATTCAGCAGATATTATGAATGATATGATTACAACTCTTTCTAATAAAAAACAAAGTAATAATTTAGAAGAACTTAAAAAATATTTACAAGAAAATAAGGATATTTCAAATTATAGTAATAGTATAGAATATGGTTATAATTTAAAAATTAATTTATATAAAGAAAATGTAGAAGATGAAATAGTTAGAGTAAATCCAAGTACAGTTATGAATGCATTAGGGATGGGAGATATGATAGAGGCAACAGATAATTCATCTGTAATGTCTATGTTTGGAAGCTCTATGATGACAAATACAGATATTTTTATTGAAATGAGAGATAATCAAGAACTTTTAGAATCACAATTTGATTTGATAGATGGAAAATGGCCAGAAAATTATAATGAGGTAGTTTTAATTTTAAAAGAAGATGGTAGAATTGATGATTATACCTTATATTCACTTGGATTAAAAGATCAAAAAGAACTAGAGTCAAAATGGGAGGCAGTAGAAAAAGGGGAAACTTTAGATGAAGAGTCTAAAACAAGTACTTATACATATGATGAATTATTAAATTTATCTTTTAAACTAATTTTAAATTCTGATTATTATGAAAAGCAAAATGGAATATGGTTAGATAAAAGTGATGATGAAGATTATATGAAAGATAAAATTTCAAAAGCTGAAAGCATAAAAGTAGTTGGGATAATAAAACAAAATGAAGAAAGCGTTGCATCAACTGCAGTTACTAGTGGTATAGGATATACTAAAAAATTAAAAGAATATGTAATTAATAAGTCAAATGATAGCGAAATTGTGAAAGAACAAAAAGATAACCAAGAAATAAATGTGTTTTCAGGTTTGAAATTCCCAAGTAGTGAAGATAATTCAAATTTTGATTATAATTCTTTATCTAATGAGCAAAAAATGGCAATGAGAAGTTTGAGTAATGAGCAAATTGCTCAAATGATGCAAGCATATACAGAAAATAAAAATGCAAGTTATGAAAAGAACTTACAAAAACTAGAGGCAGTTGATTTAAATAAGCCAACTTCTATTAGTATTTATCCAAAGGATTTTGCTTCTAAGGATAATATAACAGAATTAATTGAGGATTATAATCAAAAACAACGAGATGAAGGAAAAGAAGAAAATGTAATAAATTATACAGATATAGTAGGCACAATGATGAAGTCAGTAAGCCAAATTATAGATACTATTAGTTATGTATTAATTGCATTTGTAGCAATATCATTAATTGTATCTTCAATTATGATAGGAATTATAACATATATATCTGTATTAGAAAGGACAAAAGAAATTGGAATTTTAAGAGCAATAGGAGCATCTAAAAAAGATATTTCAAGAGTATTTAATGCAGAAACTTTTATTGTAGGACTAATATCAGGAATACTTGGAATTGGAATAACAATATTGCTTACAATTCCTATAAATATTTTAATAAAAACACTAACAGGAGTTACAGTTACAACTATGGTACCTCCTTTAGCAGGATTAATACTTGTAATAATTAGTATGATACTTACAATAATTTCAGGTCTAATACCAGCTAAAATGGCAAGTAAAAGAGATCCTGTTGAGGCATTGAGAACAGAATAATAATATATAAAAAGTATTAAGAAACCATCTTAATGCTTTTTCCCATTGACAATTTAGTATATAAATGAAATAATATAAGAGATGAAATATAAAAAATAGTTTATAAATAATGTAAAATATGCAAGAAACTAATGATAAGGAGCTAAATAATGTACAAAATTGATAAGGTACAAAAAGAAAAGAAGAGGATACATATAATAGGAAAAATATTTAGTATCATAATTTATATTATACTTATACCTATTATTATATTTAATTTTACTTTAATAATAAAATCATTTATTAATCCCAATAAAACGCCAGACTTTTTTGGATATAAAAATTTTGTTATAGTTTCAAGAAGTATGGAGCCTACAATTATGAGGGGGGATGCAATATTTGTAAAAGAATCCTCGGAAGATGAAATAAAAGTAAATGATATAATTTCTTTTGTAGAAGATGGCACAATTGTTACACATAGAGTAGTTGATATTATTAATCAAAATGGAATAAATAAATATAAAACAAAAGGTGATAATAATAATACTGCAGATAAAAAGTTAAAAACATATGAAGAAATAGAAGGGAAATATCAATTTAAAATAAGTAAATTTGGTATTGTTGCAGAAATTTTAAAAAACAAAATTACTTTAATTGTGTTAGTAATAATTGTTATTCTAATTTCTTTATATAAAAATAAACTAGAAAAAAAGAAACAAGCAAGAAGAGAAAAAAGATTACAATATGAAAAAAATGTAGATTAATAAAGGAGGTAAATTAAGCAAAAAAGCTTAATAGAAGAGATATGGAAAAATTAAAAAATAATAAAATGATTTTTATTTTCGTTGTGATAATACTTGTTTTTGCAATAATATGTATAGTATGTGGATTAAATAATAGAAATAAAAATACAAATTCAAAAAATGTAGTAAATAATACAAATGTTCCTAGTATAAATACTAATATGGTAGATCGGTAATCATGCAGATGATAGAAGTATGGATAAAATAACTATGGAAATAAAAGAAGGAACTTTAACCAAAACTACTGCTACTATCTTAATAACAGATAATAATGAAGATCCATATTCATATGGCGAATGGTATAGAATTGATAAAAAAGTAAACGGAGAATGGAAAGAATTGGATACAATTAATGGCAATTCAGTACCAGAAATTGCTTTACCTATGTTAGAGTATGGAAAAGTAGAACGTAATTTAGATTGGTCAGAAATATATGGACAATTAGATAAGGGAGAATATAGAATAGTTAAAAGACCTGTTGGTGTAAGTGATGAATTTTGGGTAGAATTTACAATAGATTAATTATATTAAGGTACATCATTTTTAGAATAAATCTTTTATGAAATTAGTTGAAAAAATGCTGAATATATGTTAATATATTGTAAGTTAGTCAAAAGACTAATGCAAAATACTATAAAATTCTATTATGAAAGGAGTAATTTTGGCTATGAGGAAAATCAGAGAATTAGAGCAGAAAATTGCCAAAAGACGGTTTTGCAACAGAGGAGAAAGTATTATAGTATCTGAACTTACAAAAAGAGCTTTGGATAAAAAGCTTTCGATAATAACAATAGGTCAAAAAACTGAATATACAGCTGAAGACCTTGAAAGCGTGAAGAGGGAAACTTTCTTGAATGGATACAAAACAGTTTTCTTAATTGGATATGGAACATCTAAAAAAGAGATGGTACTAGCCTGTGAGAAAATGATATAATGGAATTAGTGTTTAAGATGGTAGTGTAAATGCACTACCATCTTTGTGCTAGAATTATTGATAATTTTATAATCATATGATAGAATAAGACCATGAAAAATTATAAAATTTTATATATATTTATGAAATGAAAAAATAAAAAAATGATGTATAGGAGGTAATTGTAATGAATGAAAATCAATATGGAGGAATGTTTGGATTAGGAGAACCAAATATAGCTTTTGCTAAATATTTTACAGGAAATTCTTATTTAAATCCCTTAACAAAACCAGGAGAATCATCTGTATTTCTTGCAAATGTAACATTTGAACCTGGTTGTCGAAATAATTGGCATATACACCATGCTATATCAGGTGGTGGACAAATTCTTATATGTGTTGATGGAGAAGGTTGGTACCAAGAAGAAGGAGAAAAAGCAAGAAGTTTAAAACCAGGAGATGTAGTAGTAATCAAAGCAAATGTAAAACATTGGCATGGAGCTAAAAAAGATAGTTGGTTTAGTCATATTGCAGTAGAGGTACCAGGAGAAGAAACTAGCAATGAATGGCTAGAGCCAGTTGATGATGAATATTATAACAAATTGTAATATACAATAAATATATTTGAAAACATTAAAATTAAATATAGTAATAAAAAAAGGAGTATATGTAGAAATGAAAAAATTAAATCAATATCTTGGATTTGTTGTAAAAGGAATTTATGCTGGAATAATGATAGGTATAGGAGGAATCGCATATTTAGCAATACCTAATAAAATTGTAGGCTCATGTATATTTTCAATAGGACTACTTACAGTTTGTATGTATTCTTTTAATTTATATACTGGAAAAATAGGATATATCTTAGTTAATAAAATCAATTATATTTTTGAATTATTATTTTCTTTAATAGGAAATTTTATTGGAACTTTTTTAGTGGGAAATTTAATGAGACTTACCAGATATGAAACATATATAGAAACAGCTAAAAATATAGTAAATACAAAATTAGATGATAATATAATTAGTATTTTTATTTTATCAATTTTCTGTGGTATTATAATGTACATTGCAGTTAACAATTATAAAAAAGAAAATAGTGATATAGGGAAATACATATTAATTGTTATGGGTATAATGGCATTTATTTTATGCGGATTTGAACATTGTGTAGCAAATATGTTTTATTTCAGTATAGCTGGAATATGGAGTACTAAAGTATTTGTATATTTATTAATAATGATTTTAGGAAATAGCGTAGGTTCTATTGTTATAGCATTTTATGATAATAAATTTAATAAAAAATATTTGTTAGAAGATAAAAAATAGTATAAATGAAAGTAATATCCATTATATATAATAAATTTTAGAGTATTATATAAAGCATGAGATAACTTGTAATAATAAAATAAAGGGAAAAATATAAATTTGTAAAGGTATTGAAAAACAGCTTTATGGCTGTTTTTTTTCTAAGAATTGCAAAAATCAGTAAAAAATGGTATAATAATTATGTAACATATTTATTTATACTAAAAAAGGAGATGCAAATAACATGAGACAGCAATATTTAAAAGGCGAGGAGATTTTCCTCTCTCCAACTGAAGAATCAGATATAGAGATTCTTTGGAAAATTAAAAGTTCGGAATTTGCACGGAAGTATATGTCTTCCAGCCTTCCGAAAACAAAAGAGGATGTAAGCAAGGAAGTAAAGGCTATTCAAGAAAATGGCTCTGTGTTTTTTTCAATCTTAACACATAAAGACCAAAAAGTAATTGGATATGTATGTTTAGAGATTGTATCAAATGTAATCAGAGCTGCTGAGATGCATATATGTATCTCAGAAGTACATTCCGGAAAAGGATACGGAAAGGAAGTAGTATCTCTAATGACAGACTATGCTTTTGAAGAACTCAATATCCATAGTATTAGAGCTATGATTAGAGAGAACAACCAAAGGTCTGTCAGATGCTTTCAAAGTCAGGGATATCACCTTATTGGAACATTACCAGAATGGTCATTTTATAATGGAAAATATAATGACTGTCATATTTTGGATTGTATTCCAAGATTCCGAAAGGAACAAGTTCTAATTCGGAAAGCGAAGAAGGAAGATTTTCAAGATGTTGTAGACTTATCAGAAAATATTCTGAGACAGTTAAAACTTTCGGGAAAATCAGACTTTTTCGGCGGAGTAGATAAGGAAGAAATACAATCTGCATCTCATGTTCTAGTAGCAGTTAGGGACAAGCAGATAGTTGGATTCCTCTTGTTAGAAGAACCAACAGAAGAGATTGCAGAAAAGTATGAAAGCGAATTCAATAAAGATGACATAATATCATCTTTAATCCTTAATGGATATGGTATTCGCCCTTACAACCAGAGAAAAGGCATTTCAAAAATGCTCTTGGAGGAAGCAAAAAAAATTGCTATTAAGGCAGGAAAAAGAGGCTTCATCGGAACTATCCATCCAGAAAATCTTCCAAGTGGAGAGTCAATTGAGTATATTTCAAAATCCATATTTTTTGGAAATGAATTTATACACAAGACTAAAGATGGAAGACA
>CANPZA010000083.1 GCA_947588915.1 uncultured Clostridia bacterium | reverse complement strand
CTTGTCCAAGATAATGCTGTGCTACCATAATTGGTGTTAATAGTTGTTTTATTTGTTCTGGATTATTCATCTTAACTATGCTCCAAAAAATCTTTTAATTCTTTTCTTAAACCATATTTTTCATTTTCTAAAATTTTATTTAATTCGTCTTTCGTCAACTTAATACAATCCCATTCTGTTTCATCAAATCCATAGCAAGAGCAATGATAACCTTCTAATAAAACATACTCATCATAATTACAATCTGACATTCTCTCTAATAGTATCAATCTCGTCATTTCCCAATCATCTGGGCTTGTAACTGCAAACAATACATTATGTGGCATAATTAACTTGCCTTTTATATTATATTTTTCCATTATTTTTCCTCCTCCACAAACTCCATAATAGCTTCATTGAAAAATGTACTTCCCATTTTGATATACTGCTTGTCTATTTTTTCTTTTTCCACTAAATCAGCATATCTCTTTGTTGCATACCACATTTGCTTATTATCGAGTTTTACTTTTCTTCCTGCATACATTCTTCCTTCAAGCCAAGCCTTATAATGCCTATATGCTGTATTTTTACCATCTTTTCTAGGATACAGTTTCCATATCTTATCAAAGTTATCTGCTAATTCTGTTTCCTTCAAAGGTGGATTATCTTGTTCATCTTTTGATGGACATATATTATTATTTAAGTATTTTATTTTAGTATTAGATTGGGTATCATTTTCCGTTGCGGAATTTCCATCGCGGATTTTCTGTTGCGGATTTTCTAATATAGTCCAATATGTACTAAATTGCCCTTTTTCATTTTTGTATTTTTCTCTAATTAAATATCCTTCGTTTTCCAATTCTTTTAGTGCTGTTTTTATGGCTGTAATTCCATCACAAAATAATGATTCTAATCCATTTTCACTAAATTCCCAGTCATCTGGCAAACTTAATAATGTTAGTAACATTCCCCTTGCTTTTAAGGATAAATTTTTATTTTTAAATATTGCACTATCTACAACTGTGTATTTTTCTTTGTTTCTGTTTCTTATAATAGCCATAATTTCCTCCTATGTTAGAACGTTCTGTAAGCCTAATCACTTACACGGAATTGAAGCCCTCCCCATATTGTTGGGTACTTGCCACCGTATTTTTATTAAAGGGGCAGACTTTATTTTCGCCTACCCTAGTTGTTTTTTTATTTAAAATGGCAGAGTATCTTCTGAATATGTATCTGGATAATATCCACCAAATGTATCATCATTAAAATTGCTTTCTACAGCTTTTTTAGGTTTAGAAGAATAAACTTCATCTACTCCATCTTCAACTATCTCAAAATCCATTATCACGAGTTTAGGGAAGTATTTATAGTCTGTTTTTCCATCTTCTTTTACTTCTCCTGTATCAATTCTAAAAAATGTTATAAATCCATTTGTTATATTAATTTTTGTTTTATTCTTTACTTCAACACCTTTTTTGAAACCAACATTTATTTTCATAAATATTTTTTCTTCTTCTCCAGTTTCTTTGTTAGCATCTGTACTAACAAGTGTTGTTTTATAAACACCTCTATCATCTTTCAAAATTCTTGCTTCACCTGATATGTTCATTAGTTATCCTCCTTCTCTTGTAAATAATAAAATATTATTAGTAATATAATTGTTAATATAAGTAATATAGGTGCTATCCAAGGTAATAAATCCAATATTAAATTTAAAACAAAATCTATTACTAAAATTATTACTAGCAATGTTATTGTTTTTAACAATGCTTTCCCTAATCTTTTCATATTAGTTGTCCTCCTTTTATTTTTTCATTTTTCCAATCATCTAGCCAAATATTTATTTGTTCTTTTCTATCTTCTAAAATTTCTTTTATAATTTTACTTGCTTTTGGTGTATCTTCTACACTTACCCTTACTCCATACTCTTTATCGATTAAATTTATATAAAAATGTGTTTTTCCTGAGTAATTAATATAATTTTTTTCCATATTTCCCCCTTTTTACATATTTATTTCTGCTTCTATATCATTGCAGATTTTTTCATAATCACTTACTTTTATTTGTTCTGAACTTTCATAGCCATATCTTGCTAATACTCTTTTTGCTACTTCATTATTTCCGTTTGCTATTGCATATAATCTTTTGCGTTGTGCATCTGATATTAGTTTTGGTGCTTGTTGTACTGGCTTTTGATATGTATTTTGTAATTTATTATTTCCTTTATCTTGTTGCTTTTTGAAAGCATCTGTATCAGCATCTTTTGTATCATCTATACAGAACAATCCATTTAATGCATATTTTCTTGCATAAGAACTTGTTGCACCTGTTACCTGTGATAAATCCATTCCCTTCTTTTGTTCTTCTTCTCTAGCATAAGCAACATTTTCTATTGCTGGAATACCATTATCTTTTGTATTTTCTAAATCTACCAATGTTGCAGTTGCTTTTACATAGTATCTTTGTCCTATCATTACTATTTCATCTGATATGTTTAATACAACCTTATTTTCTTTGCATAAAGGTTTTACTGCCTCTAATATATCTTCACAACTTCTATAATCATAATTACCAAAATTATTGTGTTGATTTTTTGGAGCTTTTAATTCACTTTGTATATTTAATAATTTTTCATATATATTCATCTATTTTTCCTCCTTGATTAATTTTGTTTGTTCTTTGCTTACCCACCATTTTTCTCCATTATCATAATTTACTTGAAATACATTATTAGCAGTATCTATTTTAGTAATTTTGCCTTTCCAACCTTTTTTTGAACAAAAATCTTCTTTTATTATTTCAACTCTATTTCCAATTTCAGGCTTTGCTTCTTCTTTCATATGTTTAGGTTTTTGTTTTGGTTCTTTTTCTACTTGTAAACTTGCTAAATACTTGTTAGCTTTATTTTTACTCATATCCACATAATGTTGAAAAAAGGCTGTTAGAAATGCTAATCTTGGATTAAATGCATCATAAGCACATCTTTTTACAACTGTCTTTTCTCCATTTTGCCAAAATAAGATGCAAGCATTTTCGTTAATTATGTATCGTTCTGGAAGTTTGACTTGTTTCTCTTTTAATTTATCTACTTCTAATTCAAGAAAATATACTTTCTCTCTTAATTTTTCTTCCTCTGTTTTAAAAGGATTAAAGTCGTATAAAGGAACTTGTCTTAATTTTTCTAAATCAATTTTCTCCATTTTCCTCTTCCTTTCTTTCTACTAAAGTACCAGTATCAAATCTTTTGTTTAGTTCATCTTCATATTGTTTTATTGTACTTTGTATTGTTTTTAATTCTCTTTTTGTGCAAATGTAATATCTTACAAGTTGTTCATTTGACATTTCTTTAATCTCCATTATCTTCCCCTGCAATTCGTTCACATTCTTTTTTTTCATCTGCTTGAATTTCATCAAAACATTGTTCACAAAGACAATCTCTTTCGTAAAGATAATATTCTTGATTTTCATAAATTTCAGTATTACATCTATCACATTTTAAACAAATATGTGCTTCTTGTGGGTCGAATTTCAATCTTTCTGCTTCTAAATCTAAATAATCCATATCTCATATTTCCTTTCATAAGAATTTGTTTGACTTTATTTTTGTATTATTGTATAATCTAATTGTATTTTGTTAATTAATTTTTTTAGAGCTAGGTATTTATTTAAGCGTTTATATCTAGTTCTATTATTTTATTCTTGTAGTTTTCTATTGCTAAACTAGTTTCATTATTAATAATGCATTGTCTTTTTTTCCATTGTAAGTTTTCATTATTTGTTTTTTGGATTTGTTCTAATATTGAAATAAAATCATTTATATCATTTTTTCTGTTATAATATAATTGTCTGTTAAGTTTATTTACTTCTTCTGATAAATTTTCAATTTGTTTTGACTTTTTACTGAATAAAAATTTCATAATATCACTTCCTTTCCTTAATAAAATAATTAAGTCTTGTCATTAGTTGTTACTTAAATAATCGTGTCTAGTTTCAAAATATTCTAGTAATTTACTTCTTAAAACGAACATTGGCTTTGTATATTGCTGAACTGCTAAATCTTTATCTTTAAAAATTTTATACACAGCTGGTTCTGCTATCCCAAATTCTTCTACAACATCTTGAACTGTCATTATTTCTTTTGGCATATTAATCACCTCCTTTTTGTATTTAAAAACCTTTTAAGACTTTTAAAAGTCTTTTGATGTTTTTATTATACACTAATAAAATTTTTTGTCAAGACTTTTTTTAAACTTTTTTTATTTTTTTTTGTCTCTTTCTATTTACTTTTTTTTCAATATTTGTTATAATGTTTTATATTAATTGAGAGTAGGTGGTTTTTTGGATATTGCAAACAGATTAGAATTACTTATGAAAGAAAAAGGAATTACTAATAAGAAGAAATTAGCAATGTTAATGGATATTCCTTATTCGACTCTAAAAAATATTTTCCAAGGAAATGTGTCAGATATTAGATTAAGTACAGCAACTAAAATATGCCAGTTTTTTGATATAACTTTTGATGAATTATTTTCTGAAAATTTAGATTTATCTAATATTAGAATTGCATCATATAAAGGTCTTAATACTGAAGGACTAACAGTTACAGATTTAAAAGAAGTTAATGATTTTATAAAATATGTAAAATCTAAAAAGAAAAAATAATATGGAGGTATTATTAAATTGAATACATTAGAAAAACTTTATGATATTTCTTACAATGAAAATATTGATATTTATAACTTTAATTGGAAAGAAAAAAAAGCTAGAATAATCAAAAATAATGATAATTACTATATAGGGATTGACTATTCAAAAATAGATAATTCATCTGAAGAAAAAGAACTACTTGCTGAAGAATTAGGACATTATTATTGTAATAGTTTGTATCCTTTCACAGCATCTGATATTTTAATTAGAAAATGTGAATTAAGAGCATTAAAATGGGCTTATTCTATTTTAATTCCTTATAATAAGTTAAAAGAAAAAATTTTAAAAGGATTAAATATTTATGAATTAGCTGAAGAATTTGATGTAGAAGTAAAATATATGATTGATTGTATTGATTTCTATGTCGATAAATATGGTTGTTTTAATTAACAATATAAATAAAAAAAGATAGTGTGCCATCTCACAAACAAACACACTATCATAAGTCAAACAAAATCTTATGAAAAGACTTTGTATTTTAATTATACAATATTTGTGTATAAAATGCAAGCTCTTTTTCGTAAGTAGAAAAGGAGTTTTTATTATGGAAGAAAAGAAACAAAAAAATGGAAAGCCAAAGGCTGTAGCAAATGGAGAGCGGAAGCTTATACTTTTCAGAATCTCTACAAAGATGGATATTCCAATATACAGAGCCTTCTGGTAAAAGACAAACACTTAGACAAAAGAAAAATGAAAGTGAAAGAGCTTTCAGAAAGAGAGTTACAGCAACAAAAGAGAAATTAGATAATGGCACTTATATTGAAAAAAACAAGGATACTTTTATTGAAATATTAGAAAGACATATTGAACAAAAATATAAAGATAATTTAATTGGAGATTCATCCTATGATAGAGATTTAAAAACAATTGAACAAATAAAAAGAACTTGTAATAATTTTATCAATAAGCCTATACAGAAAATAACAGTTGATGATATTGAATTGGCAAAAGATAAAATTAGAAATTATTCCAATAGTTCAATTAAAAAAATTTGGCTATTGTTATATAAAACATTTTATATTGCTATATCTCGAAGAAAGATAGTATTTAATCCAATGAATGATGAAACATTGACAAAACCCATTTCTAGTAAAAAAAATAAAGAAATTAATGCTTTAACAACAGAAGAAGAAGCGAAACTTATTGAATGTTTGAATAATGTATCAAATAAAGAACAATATAAAAATATCGTATTCTTACAATTAAATACTGGAATGAGAATAAGTGAAATTTTAGCATTGTCAAAAGATTGTATAGATTTAGAAAAAAATACAATAACTGTGTATAGAACATTAACAAGAAAAAAAGGAATATATTTTTTAGGAGAACATACTAAAACATATAATCGAAAAACTGGTATAGATAAAGGCAAACGTACTTTTCCAATGACTCCTACAACTAAAAAAATCATTACTGATATTTTACATCAAAAGATTACTAATATTAATAATTTATTATTTTGGGATTACAATCAAAATTCTTTAATTTTACCAAGAAGAATAAATAATTTTCTTGATAGTTTAAACATTACAGAAGATTTAACAACACATAAATTACGACATACGTTTATTACAAGATGCCAAGAAAAAGGTATCCCATTGGTAGTTATTCAATCAATGGTAGGTCATGTTGAAGGAAGTACTGTAACTGACAACATATATACTTCTGTTTCTTTAGAATTTATGGAAGAACAAATGAAAAAAATAAACTAAAAAGCTATTGCATTACTATTGCATTAATTTTATCAAAAATAGCATAAAAAAGAGACTTACAAAAGTCCCTTTTTTTCTTACTGTGGTGCGGATGAAGGGACTCGAACCCCCACGCCGTTGGCACTGGTTCCTAAGACCTAAAATGTCAATTTTTCACACT
>CANPZA010000082.1 GCA_947588915.1 uncultured Clostridia bacterium | reverse complement strand
AGGATCCCATCCATTTAAAGCATCTTGTGCAGCTTTTTTAGCATTTGAGTCTGGTGCTAGATTAATTTGTCCATCTCTTACTGCATCAAATGCTCCTGATTGATAAATTACACCAGATATCGTATTTGGAAATGAGCTACTTTTCACTCTGTTCATAACAACTGCTCCTACTGCTACTTGTCCTGTATAAGGCTCTCCTCTTGATTCTCCATAAATAAGTTTCGCAAGCAAATTTACATTACTAGAATTACTTGTGCTAGTTGAACTATTTGAACTTGAATTTGAAAAAGTGTTTGAACTATATATTCCCATTGCTCTTAAAGTTGCAGGTCCTGCGATTCCATCTACTGTTAACCCATTACTTCTTTGAAAATATCTAACCGCTTCTAAAGTTTTACTGCCATAAATTCCATCTACTGAGCCATTATAATAACCCCATCTTTTTAGTTTAGTTTGAATTTGTGTTACTTCACTACCTCTTGAACCATATTTTGATAATGTTTCTATACTATAATCTTGAAAAAGTACTGCAAACATCATTATAATAACAATTAAAATTAATATTGCCGATATTATACTTATTATCTGTTCTTTGTTTTTAAACATAATAAAAAACCACCTATCAATAAAAAATAATAATTATAGTTATTTTTATCAATAAATGGTTTTATTATACATTTCAAAAATAAACATTTAAAAAATTATTCATTGTTATACATTGTAATATTTTTATGAACAATGTTTACAAAGGATTGCTTCTAATCCTATCTGTAAATCAATTAATCCATTTTTATAATTATAATCTAAATCTCTTAGATTTTGTAAAACTTCTTTTAGTTCAACTTCTTTGAAATAGCTAGATTGCTGTTTATATTTATTTACTAGAAAAGTTTGATTTGGTTTTAAATTCAAACTATCTATTATGTCTTTATTATATTTTAATGAAAGTTTCACAAAGTACAACCTTTTAAAATGATTATATAGTGTAATTAAAATTTTTTGTATTGGTTCTTTTGTATAAATTAAATTTTTAAGAACTTCTAAAGCTTTTCTAATATCTTTTTTACCTAGAGAATCTGTTAAGTCAAATATAACACTTTCTAGCTTTTTTATTGTTAATTTATCAATGTCTTCTTTTTGTATTTTTCCACCTTTACCAGCATATTCAATTAGTTTTCTTATTTCATTAATTAAGTCTTGCATATTAGTTCCACAAGCTTCTATAAAATATCTTATTGTATTATCATCAATTTGAACTTGATATCCATTACAAATTGATTTTATTCTATTTGTTATTTGAATTGGTTTTTGATAGTCAAATTTACATATAATACCTAATTTATCAATTGTAGCATATAACTTAAGTTTAGTGTCTACTTCTTCTTCTATAAAAACTAATACTACTGATGTATTTATTATATCTATATTTTTATTTATATAATCATTAAGTTTTTCTCTTGTATTTGTTAATTCTATGTTTTTTCTTTTTCCTTCTTTTTTAAATATTCCTGTATTTCTTGCAATTATCAATTTTTTTTCATAACCAAAACTAGGTGTTTCAATATCAGATATTAATTCATTAAAATTTGAATCATCTATTGTTATATAATTAATTCCCTTGATAGTTTTACCAAATAAATTCTTTATTTTTTTTAGAGAAGATTCTAATAAGAATAATTCTTCTCCATATAAAAGATAAAGATTTTGTAATTTCCCATTTTTCAGTTCTTTTTCTAAATTTTCAATTGATAACATTATTTTCTCCTAGTTTTAATTTAATTATTTGTCCATCTTTTTGTATTATTAAGTTATTTATATTTTCTTATGTTGCTTGTTGTCATTTCATTTTTATCTTTTCATTATTATTCTAAAGATTTCTGCTACACTCCATGCTTGATTAATAGTTCCTTTTGGTAAGTGTAATTTATCAGAGTCATAAATTTCAGCTATTCCACCAATGCAACCATTTTCACAAATTTCCTTTTTAAATGTTTTATCTGTATTTTCAATAAATTTTTCTAATTTATCTTTCCAAATCTTTTTATCTTCTGATTTTTTTACTGATTCTAAAATATTTTTTAAGCTATCATAATATAAACCTAAAAGCCATGTCCATGTAATTCCTTGATGATAACTTTTATCTCTTTTTTCTGGTCCACCCTCATATATTTCTACATAGTTTTCTTCACCTTTTTCCAAAGTTTTTAGACCATAACTATTTAACAGATTTTTTTCTACTGTTTGTATTATTTCATTTGCTATTTCTGAATTAGGCTCTATTATAGGATAACTTAATGATAATGCAAATAACTGGTTAGGTCTTATTTTATCATCTCCAATTACATCATATAGACACTTTTTTTCTTCGTTGTAGAATTTGCTATTAAAAGATATTTTACATTTTTCTGCTATATCTTTATATTTTTTTGCCATAATTGGATGTTTGAATTTTTTTGCTAAATTTTGCATAATCATGTTCGCATTATACCATAAACTATTTACTTCAACGGCTTTTCCATTTCTTGGTGTTACTGCTACACCATCATATTTTGCATCCATCCAGGTATTTTGAGTATCATTTGTCCCTGCAACTATTAAACCATCTGAATCTAAATAGATGTTATTATTATCTACATTAATTCCTTTTATATAATTTTCAATTACTTCTTGGAGTTTAGGGTATATTTCTTTTTTTATAAACTCATAATCTTGTGTATATTTTATATATTTATTTACTTGTTCAAATAATAGAAGTGATGCATCTACACTATTATATAGTGGTCTATTATCATATCCTGAATATCCATTAGGAACTAACCCATATTTTATATCCCTTATCATAGTCAATAAAACTTCTTTTGCTATTTCATATCTTTTTGTTATTAAAAGTAATCCTTCAAATGAAATTAAAGTATCTCTTCCCCAGTCCAAGAACCAAGGATATCCCGCAATAACAGTATGTAATCTAAAATTTGGTCTGTATACTATAAAATTATCTAATGCTATCATATATGTTTTTATTAAATTATCTCTTTCTATTTCTTTTTCTGTCTTATTTTGATTTCTATTGTCTATTAATAAAGATTCATTAAATATTTCTCCTAAACGTATTATTTCATTATTTATAAATTTTCTAACACTTTTTTGTTCAATGTTTTCTTCAAGAGAACAAATAAATGATATTTCTTTTTCTTTTTTTGCAGGTATGTCTATTTCATATACTCCTGGAACAGCATGATTTTCTAATGGATCAAATCCTCTTTTTTGTTCTTCTACATAAAACATATTTAAAAAAGTATCATTTTGATGTTCAATATATTCTCCTTCTGAAATATGCATATAAATTGGTGTTTGTGAATTATCATCTAAAATTATTTTTACTTTTGCTTTATTTGCTTCTTGTTTAATATTAAAGTAATGATTTTTTGTTGTTTGATGAAAATCTCTGAAATTCATAATTGGTGCTAATGTTAATTTGGCTTTTGTACCCTCATTTTTTATCTTATAATATACTCCTACTGTGTTGTGTCCATATTCCATGCAAATCATTTTAGTAATTTCCACTTTACCAATTTTATATTTGAAGATAGGTATATAATCTTTGCTAAATTCTTCTTGATATTTATATCCATGAGAAATATATGATTCACATATATTTGTATATAAATCATATTTTTTATTTCTTATTTCTATACTTTCATCTAACTTTGATAATATCAAAAATCTTCTGGCAGGCGGAGTAAGTGGTGCAATTAATAACCCATGATATTTTCTTGTATTTGCCCCGATTATAGTTGAAGAACTAAATCCTCCTATCCCATTTGTAAGTAACCATTCTTTTTCTAATCCGTTTTCTATGTTTAATTCCTC
Organism: uncultured Clostridia bacterium; assembly: GCA_947588915.1. The sequence goes on along the minus strand of CANPZA010000082.1, from coordinate 2,828 downwards.
TTTTGTAATTTTCATATTATACCTCTTTTTCTATCTATTTTTTAATATTTTTTTTATTTTTTGTATTTGATTGTGCTGATGTTTTGTTTTTCATTTCTCTTTCTTTTTGAGTTTTTGTTCTTGCTTTTTCATCTGCTTGTCTTATTGATTTTATTCTGTCTTTATATTTATTACTAAATTTACTTTTTCCTCTTATTACTTTTTCATGTTTACCTCTTCTTGAATTTCTTTCTTCTTTAGCCATTGCTTTTTTTACTTTTTTAATTCTCTTATCTTGTTTTAATTTATTACTTAGCATTAAGTATTGAGGATCATTTTGTTTATCTTGATATTTTAAATCATCACAAATTAATTCAATAATAGAAGCTGCTACTAAATCTGGATCATGTCTAATAAGTCCATTTGCTATAATTGATAAGTTTCTTTGTAAAAATTTAATTCCTTTGACTTTTTCAATATCTTGTGTTACTAAATCTTGTCCACCTAAATTATATTTTTTTATGAATTCTGGTATTACTTCTCCTGTATCATATATACAATAGTCTATTAGTCCATTTCCACAATGTTCAATAATCGCATTTATATGATCAGATACACTATAATCATCTGTTTGTCCTGGATCTGTCATTATATTACTTATATATACTTTAATTGCAGTACTTTCTTTTATTGTTTTCGCTACTCCATTTACTAGTAAGTTTGGAATAACATTAGTATATAAACTTCCTGGTCCAATAATAATACAGTCTGCATTTTTTATTGCATCTAAGACTCCTTGTGCTGGTTTACAATTAGATGGGCTAAGTAAGATACGATTAATTTTCGTGACTTTTTCTGATACAACTTCTGGTATTCTTGATCTATCTTCTACTATATATCCATTTGCAAGTTCTGCTACTATATGCATTTCATCTAATGTAACTGGCAATACTTTACCAATCATATTTACTACTTCATTGCTTTTTATAACAGAGTCTGCAAAATTTCCTGTTACTTCTTTCATTGCAGAAAAATATATGTCTGAAAATTGTAATCCCTTTAATTTTCCATTTTTAAATTCATAGTTAAATAAATCGTTAATTACCCCTTCTTTACTGCTAAGTGCAACAATACTATCTTTTATATCTCCTAATGGTAACATTTCTAATTCTTTTCTAGAGTTTGTAACCCCTTCTCCATAATCTGAAATTGTTACTATTGCTGTTAAATTGCTTGTGTAATTTTTTAACCCTGAAAGAACTGTATTTAATCCGGTTCCCCCACCAATAACAACGATATTAGGTCCTTGATCATAAATTGTTTTATCAAATATTAATGATTTCATATTTACATTTTTTTTGTTTTCCATACGTTCATCTGTAGCTTCTATTAGTATTTCTAATGTCCTTTTGCTTAGAAATATTAATCCTAATACTATAAAAATAAACCCTACTACAAATATAGCTATAACTTTTCCAACTTCTTGAAAAGAAATTTCTTTCATAACTATTACTTCTGCTAATCCATAACATGCTAAAATAATTCCTATTAATATTAAAAATATCCACCTTTTTATCTTATTACTAGCTCTAAACCATTGCATTAAACCTTTCATTTTCTACTCTCCTATTATCTCAATTTCTAGTTCTATTTTTTTATTAAATTTTTCATATACGGTTGTTTTAATATATTCTATTAAATTAATAACATCTTTTGAAGTAGCATTTCCTTTATTTATAATAAATCCACTATGTTTTAAAGATACTTCTGCTCCTCCAATTGTATACCCTTTTAATCCTGCATCATCTATTAATTTAGCTGTTATGAAGTCATTTCCTCTTTTAAATGTACTTCCTGCTGATGCACATTCTATTGGTTGTTTTTCTATTCTGTATTTTTTATATTCATCCATTTTTTTCTTTATTTCTTCTTGATTTCCTTTTTCTAGTTCTAATACAGCTTCTAAAATAATATATTTTTCTTTTTTCAATATACTAGTTCTATATCCAAATTGTAATTCTTTAGTTGTAAATTCTTTTTCATTTCCATTATAATCTATACATTTCACGCTTTTTATTATGTCTTTTATTTCTTTTCCATGTGCACCCGCATTCATCTTTATAGCTCCGACCTATTGTTCCTGGAATTCCTGATAATTCTTCTAATCCTGAGATTTCATTTTTTAGGCAGATTTGTGCTATTTTTCCTATTTTTTCTCCTGATGCAACTGTTATTTTATATTTATTATTTTCTTTATAAATGTCTATTTTTTCTAATTTTATCTGTAAAGTAATTCCTTTTATTCCATTGTCTGATACTAATATATTACTTCCATTTCCAATGACTGTTATTTTAATATTGTTTTTCTTAGCAAAATTTAATACTTTTTTTAAATCTTGAATATTATCTATCTGTATAAAACATTGTGCTGGTCCACCTATTTTAAATGTTGTATGTTCACTCATTTTTTCATTATATTTTATTTTTTCTTTTGGAATTTCTAAGTTTTCTATTAGATTTTTTATTTCCAAGAAATCCACTTCCTCATCTAATATATTTTATTAAATTGACTTTATTTTATGTTTTTTATTCTACTATAAATTTACTAAAAAATCAAGATATATAATTTCTATTTTATATAATTTACATATTAAACAAAACAAAAACAAAAGCAGTACATGTAGCACCACTTTTGCTTTACTATATATATAATAAAAATTTACACACTAATCTTGACAAGATCTACACCTCTAAAATTATGATGTTCAATCTTCATCTACCAATGATGTAACTGAATCATATCCTTTATCTTGGAATACAGATGTTAGAATACAAACTATTGGGCGAAC
>CANPZA010000081.1 GCA_947588915.1 uncultured Clostridia bacterium | reverse complement strand
GTATTTGTTCTGGTGTTACTCCTAGTGCTTTTGTTGAACTAAATATTGACATTGTTTCTTTGTCATCTAATGGTACTTTTGTTGGGTCTTTTCCTGTTATGTCTTGTAACATCCTTATCATTGTTGGGTCATCATGTCCTAGTATGTCTAGTTTTAATAAGTTTTGGTCTATTGAGTGGTAGTCAAAGTGTGTTGTTATAATGTCTGAGTTTGGGTCATCTGCTGGATGTTGTACTGGACAAAATTCGTAAATTTCTCGTCCTTTTGGTACTACTATTATTCCTCCTGGATGTTGCCCTGTTGTTCTTTTTATTCCTGTACAACCGTGTAGCTAGTCTTTGTGCTTCTGCTCTATTTATTGGAATATGTCTTTCTTCAAAGTATTTTTTTACATATCCATAGGCTGTTTTATCTGCTACTGTGCCTATTGTTCCTGCTTTAAAGGTTGTTCCTTTTCCAAATATTACTTCTGTGTATCTATGTGCTTTTGCTTGATATTCTCCTGAGAAGTTTAAGTCTATGTCAGGTTCTTTGTCTCCATTAAATCCTAAGAAAGTTTCAAATGGGATGTCCATACCATCTTTATCCAATTTGTGTCCACATTTTGGGCAATCTTTGTCTGGCAAGTCAAATCCATTTTTATATCCATAGTCTGTAAAGTCTGAATATTTACAGTTAGGGCACCTATAATGTGCTGGAAGTGAGTTTACTTCTGTTATTCCTGTCATATATGCTGCTAAGGATGAACCTACTGAACCTCTTGAACCTACTATATATCCATCTTCATTTGATTTCCATACTAATTTTTGTGCTATTATATACATTACTGAAAATCCATTTTTGATTATTGATTCTAATTCTTTGTCTAGTCTATCTTGCACTATTTCTGGTAAAGGGTCTCCATATAGTTCATGTGCTTTATTATATGCAATTTCTCTAATTGTGTCTTCACATCCTGGTATGTGTGGTGGACATTTTTCCCTTGAAATTGGACTTATTTGTTCACACATGTCTGATATTAAGTTTGTGTTTGTTACTACTACTTCATATGCTTTTTCTTTTCCTAAATAGCTGAATTCTTCTAGCATTTCTTCTGTTGTTCTTAAATATAGTGGTGCTTGATTATCTGCATCTTCATATCCTTGTCCTGCTTCTAATATACGCCTATATATTTCATCTTGTGGATCCATAAAATGGACATCACATGTTGCTACTACTGGTTTATTTAGTTTTTCTCCTAATGCTACGATTTCACGATTAATGTCTTTTAAAGCTTCTTCATCTTTTACAATTTCATTTCTTATTAAAAAGTTGTTATTTCCAATTGGCTGAATTTCTAAGTAATCATAGTCATTTGCAATTGCCTCTATTTCTTCTTCTGTTTTTCCAAGTTCTATTGCTTGATATAATTCTCCTGCTTCACATGCACTTCCTAACATTAATCCTTCTGAATATTTTTTATATAGACTTTTTAGAATTCTAGGTTTTCTATAGAAATAGTCCAAGTGTGAAAATGATACTAATTTGTATAAGTTTTTTAGTCCTACATAATTTTTAGCTAAGATTATTGCATGATAAGTTTTTAGCTTTTTATATTCTTCTTTTTTTGCTTGTTCATCTTGACTTACTTTGTCAATATCATCTAAAGTTTTTGCACCTCGTTTTTTTAGCATATCCAACATTATATTAAATACTTTTACTGTTGTGTCTACATCATCTAAAGCTCGATGTGCAACTTCAACTTTTATTCCTAAATTTTCTGCAATTTTTCCTAATTTATATTTTTTGTAATCTGGGAATAAATCCTTTGCTAAACTTAGTGTGTCTAAATATGTATAATCAAATTCATATCCTAAAGTTTTAGCATTTTGTTTTAAAAATCCCATATCAAATGGTGCATTATGTGCAACTAATACAGTGTCTTTTATAAATTCCAGAATTTTAGGGAATATTTCTTTGATTGTTGGTGCATCTTTTACCATTTCATCTGTTATATTTGTAACTTCAGTTACTCTTGATGGTATATGTTTTTCTGGATTTACAAATGTTGAGAATTCATCTATCACTTTTCCATTTTTTACTTTCATAATTCCTACTTCAGTGATTTTTTCACTAGTTGCTGAAAATCCAGTTGTTTCTAAGTCAAGTACACAGTATGTTGTGTCTATTTCTTGACTTTTTCCATTTGTTACAATAGAGTTTTTATCAGGGGCTAAATATGCTTCTACGCCATATATTATTTTCATGTCTGGGTTGTCATATCCAAGTAATTTGTGTGCTTCTGGGAAGGCTTGTACTACACCATGGTCTGTTATTGCTATTGATTTCATTCCCCATTTCATTGCTCTTTTTATTAAATCTGTAGCTGATGTAATTCCATCCATTTGACTCATTTTTGTGTGCATATGTAATTCCACTCTTTTAACTTCACTATTATCTTGCCTGATTTCTTTTTTTAGTCCTTCTGTTTCTACTATTGTATTTGCCATAACTGTTAATTCATTAGAAAATGTATCCATTTGTGCTGTTCCAGAGACTTTTATTCCTTTTGCATTTTTTATTCTTTTCATTTTTCTTTTAGCTACATCTTTTTCTAGAAATACTTTACATGTAATGGTACTTGTACCATCATATAAATCAAAACTAAATAATGTTTTTCCTGATTTTAGAGTCCTATCTTCTGTATAAATTATTTCTCCTTGAATTGCTATTTTCCCATCATCAGTTCCCAAATCACTTACCTTTACAAGTGGTTCTGTTATGTTTATATTATTTCCTATTATTAATGGTGTGTTTTCTTGTTCTTCTTCTGTTGGAAGTTCTGGAATATCGCTATTGGTTTTTATTATTATATTTGAAATTACTGTAATGTCTCCTGCATATGTATCTAATCCTGCTTTTCCAATGGTTTTTATTGTATTTGCTTGTTTTATTTTTTCTACAATATCTTGTGCTTCATTATAGTCTTTTGCAAATGATTTACAAGTAATTATACCTGTTCCATCATATAATTCAAATATAATCATTCCTTTTCCTGATTTTGTTTGTTTTATATCGGTTTTTACTATTCTTCCTTCTAAGGTTACTTTTCCATCATTTGCTGTTATATCTTTTATTTTTAAATGTTTTTCTTTTGCTTTAGATGGCTTTCCCATAATGTATTCTTGTTCTTGTATGTCTAAATTATCTAATGAGTCTTCTTTTAGATATTCTTCTTCTATTGTTGGCATATATTCTTTATTATTTTTTTCTTCTCTTTGTTGTCTATTTTCTTCTATATGTGCTATTATTTGTTCTTGCTCTTTTTTTATTGTTTGGTTTATTTCATTTATATCATCTTCAGATATATTTTCAGTAATTTCTATTTTGTATTCTTTACCAAGTAAGTTTTTTATTGTTTTTTGTAATTCTTTATCTGCCTTTTTGGCTTTTAAGAAGTCTGCACCTTTTATATGTAATTCTATTTTTAGTTTTCCTTCTTCTACTATTAGATTACTTTTTAATAGTAGCATTGGTTTTGCTAGAGGATATTTATGGGACATATATGCTATTATATTTTTCCACTCATCTTTAATAGATCTTTTTTCTACTTTTTCATGATAGTTTATTTGTATATCTACATATTTAAATTTAAATCTATCTTTTAGAAAGTTTTCAAAATACCATATTTCTTTTATTTCTATATATTCATCCAAATATAAATTTACTTTTAAAGTATTTGTACTTTTTATTACATTTAAACTTTCGATTTGTGCATATTTTATATTTGAATTTGTTTTATAATCACTAAATATTTCTTCTATTTTTTTTAATTTTTCTTGCATTTATTTTTTCTCTCCTTTTGCATGGTAAATTGTATCATATTTTGTTTAATTATAAAAGCGAACAAATTATTTTTTTTATTTTATTCTTGTAACACATTTTTTGATATCGCCATATTATATATCATACAAAGGAAATGAACAGAAGAGAACATATGACAGAACATATTTGTTTTATGGAAGGGGGTCTAGACTATGCCAGAAAATAGAGGATGCGGTGGATTTGGATTTGGCGATGATTGCTGCTGGATTATAATCCTTATATTATTAATCTTTTGTTGTTGTGGTGGTAACAGAGGCGGTTGTTGTTAGTTTTTAAGCCTTGATACCATACAAAAACAGCATATAAAACACATATGCTGTTTTTGTTATATTTTATTCACATTTTTTTATAATTTGTTCTATTTCTTCGTTTATTTCGTTTATATTTAATTTTTCTATTTTTTCTTCATCTGAAATTTTATATTTTTCTTTTGTATTAATTATTCTTTTTACACTTCTATTTATTCTGTTTTCTTTTAATATTCCCTTTTCTACTAGGTCAACTATATTATTTATTATTTCTACTTGTTTTTTATGTTCAAATCTAAACATTATTATATCATTTCCTGCTTCAAATGCTTTTACTACTGCCTTATTTGTTCCATAGAATAATTGTATAGCTTTCATTTTTAAATCATCTGAAATGATTAATCCTTTATATCTATATTTTTTTCTTAAATATTTTGTAATAAATCTTCTAGATAATGATGCAGGTAATTTTCTTGTTTCATTATTAACTACTAAGTGGCTTATTAATATACTATCTGCACCATTTTTTATTGCTTGTTCAAATGGATACATATCTTCGGTTTCTAGTTGTTTCATTTTAGTTTTTATTTTTGCTAGAAAATAATGTGAATCTTGTTTTGTTGCTCCATGTCCTGGAAAGTGTTTTATCACAGATATTATTCCTTGTTTTTGTAATTCCTTCATAAAGGCTATTCCATATTTTGTTACATCTTCTTTGTTATCTGCATAACATCTATCTCCGAATTGCATGTTGATTTTCAAATCTTTTTATGTCTAATACTGGTGCAAAGTTCATATTAAACCCAGATTTTTTTAAGATCTTTCCTATAATTTCAGCAGATTTTTTTACTTCCTCTATTCCACATTTTGTCGCTATTTTATATGCTGATGGTAAATTCAAAATTTCTTTTGGCAAACGATTAACTCTTCCACCTTCTTGGTCTACTGTTATAAATAATGGTATTTTATTTTCTTTATTTATCTCTTTTAACTGTTTTATTAGTTCCATCATTTGTTCATAACTGGTAAAGTTTTTCTTGTATAAAATAATACCACCTATTTTATATTTTTGTATCATTACTTTTATTTCTTCTGTAATACCTTTTGAATTCAATCCAATTATAACCATTTGCCCTATTTTTTCTTGTATTGATAATTCTTTAAAATCCATTATTACCTCTTATTTATTTAAATCTTCTCCCTTTATTATGTTTTTTTCTTTTTGCATCATCTTTATTTTCTTCATATGTTTCTTCATAATTTGTATAATTGTTTAAAAATTTTTGTTTTATTTCTTCTTTTGCCATATTGTCATAATTTTCTTCTATATCTTCTTTGATTTCATTTGGTTTTTTTTCTATTTTTTGTTTGCTTTTTAATGCTTTTGGTAATTCATCTTCATCATTATCTTCTTCTTCGTTGTATTCTTCTTCATCATCATCTTCTTCTTCATAGTCTCTATCTTTCTTTTTTACTATAATGATATATATTATAAGTATTAAAGCAATTATTGCAACTACTGCTCCTATGATTATTGTTTTTCTTTTATTTTCTTCTTCTGCTTGTTGTCTTGCTATTGCTTCTACATCTACTAGGCTTTTGTTTACTATTATTTGGTATGTTGCAACATTATCTCCATTACTTTGAGATACTAATATTGTTATTACATTTTCTCCTTCTTGTAGATCTTTATTTCCTGTTATTTCTACAATGTAACTATCATTAGTTGGTTTTGCATCAAATTCTAGGCTTGATAATTCTCCAATATATTTTGCATTATATTCATATGTATTAGTTTGGAATTCTGGTGATAGAGTTGCATCTTTAATGCTTAAGCTTTTTAAACCTTCTGTATTATTTTCTACATTACTTGTATTGGTATTATTTTCTACAGTTTCTGTATTACTTTCTCCTCTTATTATATTAATTGTAAATGTTTTTTTAGTTCCATCTTCTGCTATTACTGTTACTTCTGCTACATTTTTTCCCATTTGTAATGTTTTTGTTCCAACCCCTTCTAATGTTGCTTTTGAGTCTTTTGTTGTTGCATATACTTCAACTGATTGTATGTTTGATGGTACTGTAACATCATAAGTTGTTACTGCATTTTTAAAACCTGTAAAGTCATATGGTCTTATTCCTAAACTTGTTAGTATTGTATTACTAGATTTTGTAGTTGACACTGTTGTATTTGTTGTATTATTTTGACTTTCCACTGCATAGTTTTTTGTTGTTGCTACAAATAAAATACCTATTGCTATTAAAATTGTTATAATTATTATATTTATTCTTTTCATTTTTTCCTCCCATTTCTCTTTTGCTACATTTTATCATTTGCTATTTTTTTAGTCAACAAATTTCGATTATTTTTATATTTTTATAAAGCAAAAACAAAAAGCAGTACATATGTACTACTTTTTTAATTATTTCCTATGTATATATATTTCTAGAATTTATAATATTTTAAAAAATAAAGAATATAAGCCTGGACCTTTTAATGTTTTTACTATTTATGAACCAAAAGAAAGAAGAATTAAAGATAAAGATGCTCTAAAAATTGTTTTTGATATTATCGAAATAGAAGAAAATGGATTATGTATTGGTGCTATGACAAGTCAAGTTCTTGCAATTTTTTATTTAAATGATATGGACCATTTTATTAAAGAAACTTTG
>CANPZA010000080.1 GCA_947588915.1 uncultured Clostridia bacterium | reverse complement strand
CTTTTACATCTCCTCTGTGCATATTGCTATACATAGAAAGCAACCTTCCAAAAGTATCCTTATGGCTGACTACTTATTGGGTAATTCCAAGCCGTATGATATTACGGTTTAGCACTTGGGTAATAATATATTTAATGGCTGGTACGGCAAGAATTGAACTTGCGACTTCTTGATTAACAGTCAAGCGTTCTACCAACTGAACTACATACCAATATTCAATGGTTAACATTACAGGACTTGAACCTATAACCTCCTGCTTGTAAGGCAGATGCTCTTCCAATTGAGCTAAATGTCCATATATGGCTCTCGACCGAAAGATAATATAACTAGTATCAACCATAGAGCGAGTTATGTTCTCCCTTTATTCTCTATTGCTTATCTTTCCATTATTTGTCGAGATTTTAACAGGAATTGCTATAAATATAACATTTCCAGGAACCTTTTCTACACTTGGTAGATAGGCGTTTTGTGTAGATGATGATTTGCACATCATATAGTAACATTCGTGAGAACCCAGCAATCAAACGATTTCACATCAGGTAGTTACCTTCTCTCTCCTACAAGCGTCTACTATTACCATTCAGCGATAGGTCTCATACCGCCGTTTAGTTTTACCATATCTAATATCGAACTAGATATGTCTATTCCGCCACTAACACATATGTATTTTTTAAATTATTGGGCAAATTATACGATTTCATAATCTTTTAAAGAATACTTCAACATACATATACCATAAAGGAATCGATTAGGAATATTATTGAAGTGGATTTCAAGGACTTTGTACGCTCACTATTACTAGGTCATCGCATACTAATTTACGCTTTTCTACCCATATTTCACAGCCCTTTAACTATATTTACATAGTTAGTAACTGTTGAAAACTATAATATTTTAATAAATTTTCCATAAGCAAGAGCAACTTGATTTTCTATTCTACAACCTCTTGCTTGTTCCCACCCTTTCATAAATACTAGCCCATCTACTTTTCCTATTGCTTCTATTGATTTTGATAGATAATAGATAGCAGTATCACAATCCTTTGGTGGTTCTTCTGCAAAGATAGTATCTACCACTTCGTGTCCTTGTGCTTCTAATTCCTTTATCAATTCCGCTCTTTCTTTTCTTATTTGTTCTTCTGTTTTGCCATTCATTGGCTGACTAATCATTATTTTCATTGTTTTTTATCCTTTCTCCACACATTGGGCAATATTTTAAATCATAAGATTTATATTCGACTATACCCTTTGGCTTTTTTATTCCTTTTTTATATGTATATTCTGCAATTACAGCTTTCCATTTTCTTTTTATATCTACAGGAGTTGATAAGTTCATTTCTTTTTCAATATTTCTTAAATCTTGCAAATAATTACAACATTTACACATCTATTCCTCCAACTTAATACATCTATTTTCAAATTTCTTATAAGCATCCACATATATTTCTTTCTTATCGCCATTATGTGTTATTTCATAATACATTCCATCAAGTAATTTTGTACTTAATAATGCTTTGTTATTTTGCAAAGTCTTACAACTCCATACTATAAACACATCATCTAATGTTATTTCTTTGTTATCTGTTTTATCTAAATGTTCATTTGTATAATCTCTTACTATTTCCATACATTTTTTTAAAAATTCTTCATTTCCCATAATTTATATTCCTTTCTTATCTACTTCTTTTAATATATCTTCTAATGTTCTTATTGTTCTATTTGTAAAACTATCTTTATAAAATGTTCCAATATGATTGTTTAATCTTTCTCTTTCTTCTTTTAATTTTGTTTCTAGTCGCTCTAATAAATTTAAGTATTTATCTTGCCAATAATCCACTTCATCTATATTGCTATTTTCTTTTTCTAAATGATTTATTGCTACTTCTAATGCTCTACTACATTCACCACAATCTCTATAATGGTCTGTTTCAGTTGCTTTATGTCGCTTTAATTCTTTTATTACATTTTCTAAATTCATTTCTTCCATACTAATTCTCCTTTTCTGTTTGCTTTATCTTTTCTATATATTCTTCTGCTAATTCTTTTCTTTTTTGATAATATTCCATAAATAAATCAACAGATTTTCCATTATTACATTCTTTTAATATTTCATTTATTCTTTTTTCTTTTAAACCTACTTGCAACATAAATGTTATTAAATCTTCTGTCATTTTATCCTCATCAAAATTGTCTTCATCACCATATTTACTTAAAAATTCGCTCTCCATATCTACACCTCCCTCTGTGCCAAGCACCACATTTCTCTTTCTGGCACTCATAATATCCATAATATTCTGATAATATATGACCTTGTTCTGTATCATTTTCGTTTAAATTTATTTTTACTATTTTTGTATATGTTTTTTGACAATATGGACAAAACATAATTCACTCCTTCTTTAAGGGTGTTTATCCCTTTCCATTTCAATATATAAATCTGTTTTAGTTATTGGCATAATGAATGTTAAACTAGGGCTTGCTATATCTAGCATATAATCCTTAAAATTCTTATACCATACAACCAACTCATCATTTTTTATTTTATAATAATAACCTCTATATCTATTTTTGCAAAATATTAGTCCTATCAATTCGAACATATTTACTCCTAACTATGTATTGTTATTCTTGCTTTTGGTGCTATTATTGTTCCGTCATAACTACGACCTTGATAATTTGTTTCAACTTCAACTGTGACATTATATTCTTTCATAAATTCTTCTAACTTTTCTTTTATTCTTTCAATATCTTTTTCCATCTAGTTCACTCCTTCAAATCTACTATTCTATTATTTTTATATCGTTACCATTTACTATAAAATGCTTATCATCTATCCTTTGCACGGTATTCTCAATCAAATCAAAATAAGCATAATCTTTTATTGGAGCTACAATTTTTACCATTTCCATATCTATCAAATCTTTATTTCTTAAATATTTTGCCAATACAGCATATTTATTGTTTTTTTCTAATACAATATCATATCCATCATTAAACTTAACCACATCATATTGCTTTAATTCTTCAAAACTTATACGTTTCCCCATATCTATCACCCTTTCAAATCCTTCCATTTTATTCCTTTGTATATCTGTATTTTATAGTTCTTAAACATTGTTTTTATCACCTTATTTATCCTATTGCCTTTACAAAACAGCCAAGGATTTACAAAATATTGATATGAACTACTATTTTTGCCTTTATACAAAATGTCTTTTTTTATAAGTTCTTGTAACACATCTGACAATTTGCCCTTGCTCATTCCAGAAATTTCAATTATCTTATCAAATGACATTTCAGTATTATTACTACATTTTATACAACAATCGTCATAACCTATATATGGTGCTATTGAAAATAAAAATGCTTTTTCATATACATCTAAATTATTCATAATTTTCTTTAATTCTTGTGTATTACCCTTATAAAAGCTATCAATTGTCCATATTTCATATTTTTTCTCATCTTCTGACGTTTGCTCTAATTTTGCTTCTATCAATCTATCTTGTATTCTTTTATATGCTTCAATTGAATTTTTCTTTGTGTATTTTATTAAATCTCCTTCATTGTCTTCTGCAAGTATTTCTCCTGTTTTCACATTCACTATTGCTAAATTCCTATAAATTCCTCCTAAAATCATTTTTGAATTGCTGTACTTTAGTTATTTCAATGGTTTGCTGTTACGAGGTTCACCACATGAACCTGTGAAATTTCTTTCTACGCTTACTCTCTCTAAGTTTTGAACCCTGTTTTTTTGAATTTCGCCCCTCTTAATATAATATCGACTTCGTCTCATTATAAAAATAAGTAGTTTCTTCGTAGTATTTATTCCATAAATAACAAAAAGAGCAATGCAAATAAACCTGATTTGTTAGACCAGTTATCTACATTGCTCAATTTCTAGAGCTTCTATTATTAAATTGTAATTATATTATCATATATTTTAGCACTTGTCAATAGTGATTGCTAATTTTTTTTAGATTTTTCTATCAAATAAGCAAATACACTTATATCAACACTTTCAATATTGACAATGATAAAATTGGAATAAAAAATCAAATAAAAATATATGAAAATGCGACCGCATACAACCGCATACGAATTATGCCGATAGTGATAATGATAGTGATGATATTTCTCCTCCAATAACAGAAGAAAATTTATGAATTTTCTTGTATTACATAAAAACTAGAAAAATTTTCGTATATTTCGTGCAAAAATATTGCATAAAAAATAAAATGAACACCTCTGAACAGATGTGAACAGCTAATAAAACCTTTTTAAATTTTACGGTTGTTTGAGAGGGTAACAAACGCCCCCTGCATGATCTGGATCATAGGGGTAGGGTAGTATATTATAACATATATGACTTATTAGACCATATTCGTATTTGCTACAATGTAGATATATCAAGCACTATAAAATCATAAAACAAAAAAGTAATGCAATAAATAATGCAATAGATTTTATGAATTAATTCCTACTGTTTTTGTAGGATATAAAAAATTATAAGAGGGTAACAATAACAACAATAACAATATAAACACTATATCATATATAAATACTATTATATAATATATTGTATATACGCAATATAACATATCATTTATATAGTGCTATCTATTTATGGATTAGTTGAAAGAAAGAAAAACACCATCAACGAAACGAAAGTGTAGTTGATAGCACATGAACATGTGCGGTTATATTGCTACTATGCCCTGCTTATATAAAAGCAGTATTCTAGCGAATATCCAAAATCAAAGATTTTGTCCCTACGGCGTACGCATGAGAAAAAAGTTGTATTTTTTATATTGTCATTTTATGGGATATATTGTATAATATGTTTGTTCCTTCTCCAAATTTCGCAAGAAAGGAGGAAAAACATATGAGCAACATTGTTAAACTACTTGTATTAGTCGTTATTGCATACATCTTAAAGATGTTCGACTAGTACATAGCCCCATAGCAATATGGGGTTATTTTTTTACATAAAAAATACTAGTGATTGCATTCACTAGCATTTCTTTGTTCCTTTTATACATATGAAACATTGTCAAACCGAATAGATGGAAATAGATACAAAGTATATTTTCAATTCTATTCTGTTATTATTATACTATATAATAATAAAAATGTCAAACATAATAAAAAATATTTCACTTTTTTTATATAAAATGCTTGACAATGTATATACATATATGATACAATATAAGTAGTTTAAAGGAGGTGTAAAAAATGGCACTAACAAATAAAGAAATACAACAAAACAGACAAATAAAAAATAAACAATACACGGCTTTTATTCCTAGATTTTTAGCAAATGCTTTTGATGAAAAGCTAAAACAAAACAACAAAAAATTTAGTGAATGGTTAAAAGAAAACATGGAAAAATATATACAAAAAAATTAAAAAATTTTTATAAAAAGTATTGACAATGTATATACATTATGCTATAATATAATTAAGTTAAGGGAAAGAGTAAAAACAAGTAAAATGGTGTTATTGGAAAAGTAGAAAAAGCCCTTGTATTACTACAAAGACCTTAACCAAAATAAAACGATATTAGAGAGTTCGCACCTCTCCAATATCCAAAGAGTTAAACAAAATATAATTGCTCACATCACATTTTTATCAACTCTATTATTATATTAATATATTTTAATAGAAAAGTCAAGTTGTATTTTGTTAAAACTCAGAAAGGAGGAAAAGCAAATGTTAGACAACTTGATTTTATTATTTTTCGACTTAGGCTTATTTACATTCTACGCACTTGCAGGATTTGGGATATTCCTAATCATTCAGTTAATAAGCTATAGAGTATTTCATTTCAACTTGTACAAGTGGATTAACAAAAAACTTTTCACGCTATCATAAGTCAAACAATGGGAGGAAATGGGGACTTGTTCCCCTATCCTATAAAATAAGTCAAAACAAATACCTTGAAAGGACTTTGTAAAATAAAGTTTTTAGGAGGAAAAGAAAATGAATAATAAAGAAAATAAAATAGATATATTAAAGGAAATTATAAAGGAAAATGAAGAATTGAAGGAGCAAAACAAAAAATTAGAAAATAAGTTGTTTTGGGCTAATAGTAACAATAATTATAATGAGTATTGGTTCAAACATTGGTATGAGGAGAATAAAAAATCACAAGAAAGAATTAAAGAATTAGAAAATCAACAACAAAAAGCATATACTACACCACTTGAAAGCATAGAACAATTAGAATATTTACAAAAGGCATTAAATAAAAAAGGTAATATTGATATAAAATTTATTAAAAGTACTGTAGCAATGCTATTAAAAGCTATGAAATATAACAAATTATGCGAAAGTCACAAAAAGGAGGTTGTATAAAATGTATTTAATATTAGATGATAATAATATTTGGCAAGCATCAACAAATACATTAGAAAAAGCAAAACAACTGTTAGAAGATGTAAAAGAAATTGACCAAAAAATATGGGGCAATGAAAATATAAAACTAGCAAATTATAAGATTGTAAAGGAAATTGAAGCATAAAGATAACACTATCATAAGTCAATATATTAAAAATAGAAAGGTTAAAAAGGTGGTAAAAATGAAAATTAAATTTGTAAAAATGGGAATGGATATCGATAAAACAAGAAATCACAGAATCAGGGGAATTGTACCAACAGACGATGGCAAATACTTATTTATTGAAATATTACAAGGTCGCAGAGTAAAAAGACAATATACAAGCTTATCTAAAAAAGAATATGAAGAAAAATACCCTTATGAAGAATATATAAATATTGACTTTTGCTTCAGGTGTTAATGATAAAATAGGAATGTAAGAAAATTTGAAAATAAAAATGTAAGAAAATGTACATTTTTATATTCCAA
>CANPZA010000079.1 GCA_947588915.1 uncultured Clostridia bacterium | reverse complement strand
CATCTTCTCTAATCTTTTTTATTTCTTCAAAATTTTTATATTCTTCTGCTTGTAAATTACTCAATATTATCATCTCCTATTATTACATTTTTTATTTGTTGTATTATATCAAACATTTGTTTATTACGCAAGTGTTCATGCAAAAAAATCATAAAAAATAAAGCGCTATTTCCAGCACTTTATTAATTAAATTTTATCTATCTTATATTACAAATTTTATATGTTCAACTGTATGTATTCAGTCATGACTCTGATTTCCATGACCACCTTCATACGGTCTTTTAAATGCAAAGCCAACTGGTATAGGACCTCCAAATATATATCTTTGGCTATTCCAACTTTGCATACACCTTTTCGTTGTCCATAAAATATTACTTTCACTAGACCCTCTAAATTCCCTTACTTTTAAAGTTGCATTTGTATTATAAGGCATTGGTTCATTTTCTCCTCTATAATATACCTCCATACGATCTGTATCATTGTTAAAAACTATTATTTTAGCCACAAATAACCCTCCTATTTTTTTCTTGCTATATTATATGTGGTTTTTATACATTTGTGCAAAAATAATATATATTCAACTTCCATCAAATTTCAAATAAAAAAATACCCTTACTTCATAATAAAGGTATCTTTAACTTATTTTACTTCTGTTGCTTTTATAATAGTTCTATGTTTACTATCAGTCGTACATGTAATTAAAGTTACTTCTCTTCTTCCATTTGTATGCTGTGATGTACACTCTACATCTGTTGGTTCTACTACATATTGATCATACACTTTATATTTAATAGTCTTTCCTGACAAATCTGTTATTTCTATTATATCTCCTATTTCTAAAGTTGATATTTTACTAAAAAATTTAGTATTTCTATAATTATGACCTACAATACAATAATTTCCTACTTCATTAGCTTCTGGTCCCCAGAATTTAGTAAGTGAAATTTTTAATAATTCTTCTGTCTCCTCTGCTGTATCTGTTAAGCCATCAATAACAGGATATTTTATATTCAACTTTGGTATACTTATTATTGCAGATGTTATATAATTATATCCTCCACTTGTTTTTTGCATATCGCTATTAATAACTATAGGTCTGTCTTGTGGTGTGTTTTGAGCTTCATCTGAATTCCCTTCTTGTGAATCATCATTTAATACAACTACTAAAACATTACTATCTGCGACTGTAGTATCTTCTTCTGGAAGGTCTAAGTTTGCTAAAATATCTTGTGACACCTGTTCACTTTTATTTCTATCATATTCAGCATAAATATAGAAAGATACTAAAATCAACAATACAAAAACTGATAAGAAAAATTCAAATCTATAGATTTTCTTCTTTCTTTTCAGTTCAGGCGTAATATATAGTTTTTTAGTAATTAGTATCTGATTCATTACAATCTCCCTTTTTTATATTTCTTTTTTATTATACCATAAAAAGAGCTAAAAGAAAATAGTTTTAATACATATTTTATGTAAAAGTAAGTTTTGTAATATTTGCATAATCCTGTAAAGTTAAATTTTCAGCCCTTGAATTAACATCAATATTTAATTTGTTTAAAATTTTTATACCTTCTTCTTTATTTAAAAACACTTTTGTGTTAACAAGTGCATTTAATAAAGTTTTCCTTCTCTGCATAAAAGCACATTTTATAATTCTAAACATAATTTCTTTATTATTTACTATAACAGATGGCTGTTTTCTAATATTTAATTTTATGACTTTAGATGTCACCTCTGGTTCTGGTATAAAAGAAGTATTTGGCACATCTATAATCCCTTCTGCACTAGCATAATAATGTACTGTATATGTTATAGCACCTGTTTGCTTTTCTCCTGGTATAGCAATTAATCTATCTGCTACTTCTTTTTGTATCATAACTGTTATGCTATCTAAATCTAATTCCTCTTCTAACAATTTCATAATAATAGGAGTAGTTATATAATAAGGTAAATTTGCAACTACTTTTACTTTTTTTATATTACCATCCTTTTTTTCTTTTTGAATTATATTTTTTAAATCTACTTTTAATACATCTTGATTTAAAATTTCAAAATTTTTATATAAAGAAAATCTATTGTTTAAGATGTTTACCATTTTTTTATCTAATTCTATGCATAAAACTTTTTCTGCTTTTTCTAATAAACATTTAGTTAAAGTTCCAAGTCCTGGTCCTATTTCAATAACTAAATCTTCTTTATCTATCTGACTACTACTAATAATTTTATCTATTACTTCTTCATTTATTAAGAAATTTTGTCCTAATGATTTATTAGCTTTTATATTATATTTGTTCATTATATATTTAGTTTCTTCATAAATTTTATTCATTCAAATTTTTCTCCTCTTTATTAATATATTACATTTTGCTTATTTTTTCAACTATTATTGATTTTTATATATTTTTAATATACAATATATTTACAATATTATAACAAAAGAGGTTTGATATGAAAAGTAATAAAAAGAATAAATCTTCAAACAAAGTTATAAAAATGAAAAATGGTATTGAAGCAAGAAATTTTATTAATTCTACTAAGCTAAAAACTTTATTAATCATAACAATTATAATTTTTGTTCTTTTAATCTGTAGAATTGGATTTATCCAATTTGTACAAGGTAATCATTTAAAAGAATTGGCATATCAACAGCAAACAATTAACCAAATTATAAGTCCAAAACGTGGTAATATCTATGATGCTAATGGAAAAGCTCTTGCAATAGGTGCACAAGTGGATACAATAACTATCAACCCTACAAAACTCGTTAAAAATAGTGATGTAGATACAAGAGATTACAAAGAAAAAATATCTAAAGCCTTATCTGAAATTTTTGAATTAGACTATAATGAGGTATTAGAAAAAGTAAATAGCAAATCACAAGTTGAAACTATTATAAAAAAGGTTGAACAAGAAAAAGTAGATAAGTTAAAACAATGGATGAGTGATAATGACATTAAAGTAGGTATTAATATTGATGAAGATACTAAAAGATATTATCCATATGGGAACATTGCATCACATGTAGTAGGCTTTTGTGGAAGTGATAATCAAGGTTTGAGTGGTATTGAAGCAACTTGGGAATCAGTTTTAACTGGTACTCCAGGTAAAATTGTAAGTTCTAAAGGTAGTGACCAAAAAGAAATACCAAATAGTGAAGAAACCTATATCTCTGCTGAAAATGGAAGTGATTTAACTCTCACACTTGATTTAAATATACAGTCAATAGTAGAAAAATATTTAAAACAAGCTGTTGAAAATAACAATTGTACTAGAGGTGGCAATGCAATTGCTATGAACCCTAAAACTGGTGACATTTTAGCAATGGCTACATATCCAGACTATGATTTAAATACTCCTTATACACCAAACTCTACTGTTGCAAAAAATTATGATAGCCTTTCACCAGAAGAAAAAAGTTCTGCTTTATATAAAATGTGGTCAAATAAATCTGTAGCTGAAACTTACGAACCAGGTTCTACATTTAAAATTATAACTTCATCTGTTGCATTAGAAGAAAATATTACTACAACAGATAAAGCTGGGGATTTCTATTGTAAGTCTTATGAAACCGTTGGTGATGTAGATATTAAATGTTGGAGTTCTACTGCTCATGGTTCAGAAAGTCTAAGAACTGCTTTAATGAATTCTTGTAACCCTGCTTTTATGCAATTAGGAAAAAGAATTGGTGCTGCGACGCTATATAAATATTATAATGCATTTGGATTATTTAACTCTACAAATTCAGGCTTATATGGAGAACAGGCAGGATTATTTCATAATTTAGATAATGTTAGAGATGTAGAACTTGCAACAATGTCATTTGGTCAAAGAATTAATATTACTCCTCTTCAACTAATTACTGCTGTGTCTTGTGTTGCAAATGATGGAATTCTTATAAAACCTCGTATCGTAAAGCAAATAACTAATACAGATACTTCTACTGTTACAGAAGTTCCTATCACACAAATTAGACAAGTTATTTCTAAACAAACTTCTGAACAAGTAAAAAATATGATGGAATCTGTTACAGCAGAAGGTACAGGTAGAAATGGTGCAGTATCAGGATATTCAATAGGTGGTAAAACTGGTACTTCAGAACCTCCTGTAGGAAAAGAGGAAGAAGGTTATGTAGCATCATATATAGCTATATCTCCAGTTGAAGATACTCAAATTGTTCTTCTTGTTACTCTATATGATCCAGAAGGAAAAAATGGATATCAAGGTGGTCAAGTAGCAGGTCCAGTTGTATCTCAAATGTTATCTGAAATTTTACCATATTTAGGAATACCATCTGATCAAGATTCATCTAGTAGTACAAATCCTGCAAATAATATAATTGTACCTGACATAAGAAATAAAACTGTTGCTGAAGCAGAAAAAATATTAAAGCAAAGTGGTTTTAATACTAAAATTTATGTGAATGGTGACCCAAATAATATACTTGTAGAAGATCAGACACCTAAACCTGGAAACTCACTTTCAAAAGATTCTATAATTGTACTTTATGGTCAAGGAAGTAGTATTTCAACCTCAGTTTCTGTTCCAGATTTGGAAGGTATGAACTCTTCTCAAGCAACAAGTATATTAAAATCTAAAAACCTAAATATAAGTATTGAAGGTTCTGGTAATGTAGTTTCACAAGATTATTCAAAAGGTGAACAAGTTCAAGAGGGAACTATAATAAAAGTAACTTTAAAACCTACATTAACTGATGCACATTAATATAATAAACTCTATTTATAATAATGATAATTATTTTCAAATTTATATTTGATATAATTATCATTTTTTTATTCCATTACTTCATTTCTCCAGTATTCTTCTAATAAATTATCTAATTGTTTTATTATATCAAATCTCTTTAAAACCTCTATCATAATTTCATTTTGCATACCACATAAATATATCATCCATGCTTCTTTTTTTGTTATATTCTTATATGAATTTATATTAAATTTTGGTAATTCTAATACATATAACTTAATTTCTTCATCTGTTTTAGATGGTATTACAATTTTATTAAGATAGCTATCTGATTTTAAATAATTAAAATCTAATAAATTTATAGTTACTGTTTTTACTACTTTTCTATTATCATCATATTCTAATTGATTAGCATGTATTTGTGCATAATATAGTAACATTTTATTTTCTGCATAATATCCATCTATAAATTGAATACCTATATTTAATTCTTCTTGATCTTTTATTTTAACTCTAACATCAGCAACTCCAAAATTTTCTTCTGATGGCAAATAATTAGATTTGGATTCTAAATATGGATTTAACTTAATATCTTCTATTTCTATTTCTAAAAATGTCTCTATAAAATCTTTTATGATATATAAATTTTCTTTTGAATTTAAAACTTTTCGTAATACTCTATTACTTTTTGATATAAATTTTTTATTCATACTAATTTATTCTAGTGCACTAAATATTTTACCTCCTTATATGATTTTTAAAATTATATAATTTATTAAAAGTATAATTTGTATACTATAATTTTGTCAAGACATTTTTCTTAATTTTTCCCACTTTTCATCGCAAAATCCGACATTTTTCTACATACAAAAGAGCTTTATAATATTTTTACAAAGCTCTCTTGTATTTTTTAACTTATTTATAATTTTTTATTTATTCCTCCATTATAATATTTGTTTCTGTAAATACTTCATTTGCATCTCCTAATAACCATTCCTTTATTTCATTTGAGTTAACATATATCTTTATAGTACTTGGTACATGATGAAATATACCACCAAAAGACAATTCACTATTTTTTGTCCATTTTTTTAAATTTAAAACTTCTAATTTCGTACAATTCCAAAACATATTTACCATACTTTTTACATTTTTGGTATCAAACATACTTAAATCTAAATTTCTTAAACTGCTACAGCCATTAAACATAGCATACATACTTGTCAGATTAGAAGTATCAAAATTAGTTAAATTCAAATCTACAAGTTGAGTACAACCAGCAAACATACTCTGCATACTAATTACATTTTTTGTATTTAAATTACTTAAATCCAGATTTGTCAAACTACTACAGCCACTAAACATAGAAACTACGTTACTAGCATTAAAATTTTCTATGATTACATTTTTTAGACTACTACAGTTAGCAAACATCTCCGGCATAGTAGATAATACATCACTTGCCTCTGCATTTACTATCTTAACATTAGTTAATTGACTACATCCGCTAAACATTTGTCCCATTATTGTTAAATTACTTAAATTTAGACAACCTACATTTGCATTTGTTAATTCACTACAATTGTAAAACATTCTGTACATCGACTGTACTTTGCCAGTATTAAAGTTACTTATATCTATATTCTTTAATTTATTACAATTTTCAAACATTTGCTCCATTGTTGTTACATTGCTTGTATCAAAACTACTTACATCTAATTTTGATATTTTACTATTATAGAACATATATCTCATATTTTTTACTTTACTTGTATCTAAATATTGTAAACCTTCTATTTTTACTTCTACTTCTCCATTTACATCCATTCCAATATTTGAAAATAAGCCTCTTGAATTTTCATTTGCTACTACTTTTTCTTCATCACTTCCTATTGTTACATTATAATATGTTTCTTCTCCTACCATTTCTTTTTCATACCATGCAAGTATAAATCCTTTTTGTGTTGTTGATACATCCCAACAATTATTCTCTCCTACTTTTCTTCCTTCTGTTGAATTTGTTATTGTCACACTTTTTATTTTTCCTCTTTGTATATCTGTATTTCCTAAAAATGTTGTACCTTCTTTTGATGTTTCAACTAAAGTCGTATATTCTCTTATATAATATTGTCCAAATGTTTTTTCTACTACTTTTGTTCCTGCTTGTACTTTTA
>CANPZA010000078.1 GCA_947588915.1 uncultured Clostridia bacterium | reverse complement strand
TATGTGATTCCATTCCTGTATTTCCCATACTTCCTATTTCTTCTTTATCAGATAAAATACATACAGCTGTGTTTTTTACCTTATCTAGTTGCATCATAGCACTCAAAGATGTATAAGCACATATTCTATCATCTTGTCCATAAGATGCTACCATACTTTGGTCGAATCCTAAACTTCTTGCTTTAAATGCTGGTACTAACTCTAATTCTGAACTCATTAAATCCGCTTCATTAATTCCATATCTTTCATTTAATATTCTTAAAATATTTAATTTTACTTTATCCTGGATTTTTTCATCCTCAAATGGAATACTTCCTATTAAAAGATTTAAATCTTCTCCATTTATACCTTCTTTTAATTTCTTTTCCATTTGTTCCTGAGCTAAATGTGGTAATAAATCAGTTATGGTAAATATAGGATCTTCCTCATTTTCTCCAATATTAACTTCTATTTTTTCCCCATCTGGCTTTACAATTACTCCATGTATACTTAAAGGAATCGTAGTCCATTGGTATTTTTTTATACCTCCATAATAATGTGTTTTAAGATATGCAAAACCTGTATCTTCATATAAAGGATTCGGTTTTAAATCTAATCTTGGTGAATCAACATGTGAACCTATAATATGCATTCCATTTTCAATAGGCTCCTGACCAATTATTGCTAAATACATACTTTTATCTCTATTTATAAAATATATTTTATCACCTGGTGCTAAATGTTCGAATTCTATAATATCTTTATATCCATTTTGGTCTGCTAATTTCTTCGCTTCTTTTATAAATTCTCTTTCTGTCTTTGCTCTATTTAAAAATTCCATATATTCTTTAGATAAATTACAAATTTCTTCTTCCTCAGATTTTTTTAAGTTTTTCCATCCACTTTCTTTTTTATTAAAAAGTTTTTCTTTTTGCTCTTCTTCCATATTTCATCTTCCTTTCTCTTTTTATTTCTGAAGTAATTTTATCATATCATTATTTATTTTTCCAGTTTTTTTATAATTTATTCCTAAAAATTGGTTATACTATTCTTGATATATAATTTGTTTACATGTGAAAGGAGCTAAAAATGAATTCTTTATGGTTAGATTCTATAGAAAAAACTAAATTATTTTCACCTCTTTCAGAGGATTTAGAAACTGATGTATGTATTATAGGCGCAGGGATTTTCGGTCTCACTTGTGGATATTATTTAAGTAAATTAGGTTATAATGTTATTGTTTTAGAAAAAGATTCTATTGGAAGTAAAACAACAGGTCATACAACCGCTAAAATTACCAGTCAACATGGTTTATTTTACAATTATTTATTAAATTCTTATTCTGAAAAATTCGCTTCAGATTATTTGCAAGCAAATGAAACAGCAATCAATGACATAAAAGAAATTATTGATACAGAAAAAATTAAATGTGATTTTGAACGCCAAAATGCTTATGTTTATACTACTAAGAAATCTGAATTAGATACAATAAAAAAAGAAGTTGAATGTGTTCAATCTATGGGATTTCCTTGTGAATTCGTAACAAAAGCTGGTTTACCATTTAAAATAGAAGGAGCAATATGTTTTAAAAATCAAGCTCAATTTAATCCTTTAAAATATTTATATGGATTATGCAATAGCATAATTTCTAAAAATGGGAAAATTTTTACAAACACAACTGCAACAAATATAGAAAAATTTATAGATTATACCTATTTGGTATCCACTTATAATCATCAAATAAGAGCAAAATATGTTATTGTAGCAACACATTACCCCTTTATTAACTTTCCTGGTTTTTATTTTACAAAAATGTACCAATCAACATCTTATATTATAGCTATTGAAACAAATAAAACTCTTTTTAACGGTATGTATATAAGCAACTCAGAACCTATTTTTTCATATAGAACTGCAAAACTAGGCGGTAAAAAACTGCTATTAATAGGAGGTCAAGATCATAAAACTGGTCATCCATCATCTTATGCTGATACTTATGGAATTTTAGAGGAAGAAGCTAAAAAATACTATCCAGATTGTAAAGTGTTATATAGATGGAATACAAGAGATTGCATATCTTTAGATAAAATCCCATATATTGGTGAATATTCTAGCAATTTACCTAATGTATTTGTTGGAACCGGATTTAAAAAATGGGGAATGACTTCTTCTAATGTTGCAGCAAAAATTATTGTTGATAACATTTGTAAAAAAAGAAACAAATATGCATATCTATATTCTCCATCTCGTTTAAAACCTATTAAAAATATTGATGAATTAAAAAACATGATTGTTCAATCTGCAAATTCTTTGATTTTTGATAAACTTAAATCTCCGAATATGTTATTTGATCAAATTAAAAATGATTCTGGTAGTATTATAGAAATTAACAATCAAAAAGTAGGTATTTATAAAGATCCTGATGGAAATATTTTTGCTGTTAAGCCTATTTGTACACATTTAGGATGTTTATTAAGTTGGAACGATATTGATAAAACTTGGGATTGTCCTTGTCATGGTTCTCGTTTTGATTATCGTGGTAAGAATATTTACGACCCTGCATTTAAAGATTTAGATGTATATGATTTGAATAGTTAAAAATGGTTAAGTAAAAAAGTAAATTCTAGTTTGAAATGAAAGACTAAATTCAAGTTAGCGGTATTTATGTAAAATATTACCAAATATAAAAAGCACCTAAAAAATAAAAATAAAAGTAGAATTTTTCTCTGTGCAAGACTAAATTCTACTTTTGTTGCTTTATCTCATAATAAAATTATTTATTTTTATTGTTAATTAAATATGGTTTTAGTATAATATTATCAGGAAAGATTTTTTTAATTTAAGCTTTTTTAGAGTATTCTTTCCTAAGTATATACTAGCCATATCATAGGGTATAGCAAAGTTTAAAACTTCGCGTGCTGTACTATTGATATGGCTCATCATTAAATCAATATCAGATTGTGTATAGCCATCCATAGATGTACCTTTTGGTATTACATATCTAATATATTCATGATTTTTTTCAACCTTAGCTTTTTGATCTGATCTATTGGGTTCACAATAATATATGGAACATCTTTTGCTACCATCAATACTTTTTTCAAGTTCTTCTGGTTTCTGAAATTCGCCGTCCATTATCAGTTAAAATATATTTGAATATTCTTTTATATAATTCTGTACCAATAATTTTCTCAATTTTATCTAATTCATTTTTCACAGATTTACTTGATTTATCGGGAAGAAGTCTAGCTATCATAAAATTAAATTCTCTAAACAGAAGTGTTAGTAGAACTTTTCCTTTTTTATTAGTTCCAATAACAGTATCCATTTCAACAATATGAGCATTAGGATTTTCTTTAAGCATATTTTGAAAATCCTCATATGTTCTACCAATCCTATAACTGGAATCCTTCTTCTTTGAGCTTTGATTTTTGTTACGAATTTTATAGCGAACTTTTCTAGGTAAATCAATATTTTTTACTGAAAGTAGCCCCATTTCTATATAGTTGTATAAACATCTAACAGAGCAATTAATTTCTTCTTTATGATTAGAATAAATTAATTTTATGGATTGACCTTGCTTAATTAAAGGAGAAATTAAGTTATCTAATTTTTGAAGTTTTTCTTCAGAAATATTGATACCTTCTCTACAGTAAGTACGTGTTGCCTCATATTTTTTCTGTGCTTCGTTTGCAACATAGATATATTTGATTTTTCTGCATTGTGCATAAGAAGTACAGGCATTACAGACATAAGGTGGTTTTATTAGTTTAACACACATATCTAATTCATATTTTGAGCAAATATCATTACATTTTCCACAATGTCTACATTCAGCATGACAATTAGAATTACAAATATTTTGCAAAGTACAACTATTTTTATATTTACAATGATTAGTTTTATTATTAAAATTAGAAGGCTTGTGCTCAATTCTATTATTTAGGATTTCTTTAGATATTGTAGTAGGATGCTTTTGAATATTATTAGCTATCTGATAAAACTTAAAATCCAATTTAAGAAGTTTTTCTATATCTTCTCTATTAAGTATTGTTAAATGTTTTTGATAAGCTTTATTTTGTTTATTACTCATTGAAATC
The DNA here is from genome assembly GCA_947588915.1 of uncultured Clostridia bacterium. The sequence goes on along the minus strand of CANPZA010000078.1, from coordinate 2,891 downwards.
ACCACCTATCAAAGCATCATATAACTTCATTTCTATTTCAAATATATAATGTTCTATGGCTTGTATATCTTCTTCTGTACATAATGCATAATCAATTAAATCATCTAAATAGGCATTATATTTTCCTGTTTTGATACTCCTTAGGAAAGATAGCATTTCTCTTGTGTGAAATAACATATCATTAATAATTATTTTTATTTCTTCATCTATCATTTTTTACCTCTTTCTTTTAAGAGATAAAGCAACAAAATAATTATATATTGATATGTATGCAAAAGTAAATTCTATTTTTTTATAGTAGAGTTTACTTTTGCACTATAAAAAAATAATGCAAGATTAAATTCTAGATAGGTAGAATTTCGTTGCAAGACTAAATTCTAGATTTTAACTAAAACTAGAATTTACTTTTTCAATTAAATAATAGTTAAAAATTTTATGATTTTTATTGACTTATAATGTTTTTTTTGCTACAATTTGAATAATAAATCATATATTTATATACTTATTTTTTGTTTATTGAACTAGATTTCTCCTTAAGCAAGTAAATCTAGTTCTATTTTTTTGTTTTCCTTATATAATTATAATAAATATAAAAATATAAAAATATATAAAATATTTGACGTTTTTTGTAGTTTGTGATAATATTATAAAAAATAAAAGAGGAGGAATCAATATGTTTAGTAGTTCAAAAGCATACTCATCTGCTTCATTAGATAGTGCTATTGGAAGTTCAGTATGGATTATTGTATCTTTAATTTTAGCAATTGTAGGAGGTATTTTAGTATATTTCTTATTTTTAAGTAAGAAAAATGAAGGAAAATTTACTGGCTTTCTAGGATGGTTATATGAATTTTTATCATTTAAGAAAATGTTTTTAGAAGTATTATTAAAAGTTACTTATTTAATATTTGCAATATATATAACATTATCTTCTTTTGCTTTTATAGGAACTAATTTCTTACTTTTCTTATCTACATTACTTCTAGGAAATATTTTTGTAAGAGTATTATATGAATTTTCACTAATATTACTTGTAATATGTAGAAATACTTCAGATATTGCTAAGAATTCAAAAAAATCAGAAGATAAATAAATTAAATGACTTTAATAAAGCAAATTAAAACTCTGTATTGTTTAAAATGCATACAGAGTTTTTTATAATTGGTCGAGGTGACCAATTTAAAATGGCTATACTTACTGAAAACACTAAATTTAAAAAAATCTGTCAAGCAATCTGTAAGCAGTTTCACTATAAAGGCTGAAAAAGTTTTAGAAAGAATGAGAAAGTCTAAAAATATATTTTATAAAATAAAAATGAATAAATTAATTTATATAATGGAAGTCTAAATGTTTCCTGCAAAATATGTTTACAAAATATTGTAAAAAAAATTTTAATATGATAATATACAATTATCTAAAAATATATATAATTCAAATGAGAAATATATAAAACTTATGGCAAGGTGTTTATATGTAATTTATAAAAATAGAAGATTCATTAAGATTAACTGAAGATGAATTAGATAGATTAAATCTTCAAGTTACGCCAATAATTAATATAGAAGGAATAGATAAGGAAGGAGTAAAGGCTAAAATGGGAGAACATTCTAAAGGTGTATTTGGAGATGAACAAAGAGAAGATATAATTCAGAGTATTTCATGGAGTATTCCGCCTGGAAGAATTAAACTAAATGATGGAACAGAAATATATAAAAGAGAATTTATAGAAAAATTTATTTTATCTGAAGAACATATATTTAGCAATACTGTTGATATTGAAGAACTAGTTCAAAGTGCATTAGAGGGAAATGTAAATAAATATGTTATAGATGACGCATACATAGACCATATGTTTGATGAAATGGCTGAAAATATGATAATAAAAAATGAAAATACGGATTATCAATTTTTTCTTGAAGGATTAGATGGTATTGATTTAAGAGATAAATTCGATTTAGATGGATTATCTCCAGAAATGTTTAGATATTTATTATTTGATAGTAGAACAGTTTTTTCAGATATACAAATGGAAAGATTTAAACCACATGAACTTATAGAGAAAGGAAAAAACAACGAAAAAACAAATTTAGAACTTAATGGAGAAGGAACTTGTGCTAAAAATATTTTTCCACAAACAGAAAACTTTGATGAAACACATCCTCTATATAATAAAACTTGTGTGTTTACAGGAGTTTTAGAAAAGGTGGATAGAAAACAAGCAATGCAAATAGTAGCAAATCTAGGAGGTATTTGTGGAGACTCTGTAACTAGTAAAACAAATTATTTAATTCTTGGTAATAACGATTATTGTAGAAGTATTAAAGATGGCAAAAGTTCGAAACAAAAGAAAGCTGAAATTTTAAAATTGAAAGGCAATGATATAGAGATCATTCCAGAAAATGTTTTTTATGAAATGATTGAAGAAAATTAAAGCTTTTATAAAAGTTTTTACTTACAAGGAGGTTTTGAATGGAAAATTATCCACCATATACAATAACTGATAAAATGTTAAATTATGTATCAGATATCATGAAAAAAATAGGTGAAGCAAACTATTTTGAAAGTTTAAATAGATACCCTGAATTAAGAAGGAAAACAAGAATAAGGTCTATTCATTCTTCATTAGCAATTGAAAATAATCAGTTATCATTATTTCAAGTTGAAGATGTAATCAATGGTAAAATGGTGATTGGAGAACAAAAAGATATTCAAGAAGTAAAGAATGCATATAATGCATATGATGAATTAGACAATATAAACCCATATTCAATTGAAGATTTAAAGAAATTACACGGAATAATGACTTTTCTGATTGAAAAAGAAAGTGGGAGATTTAGAACTCATGGCGAAGGAGTTTATGATGGAGATGATTTAATATTTATGTGTCCTCC
>CANPZA010000077.1 GCA_947588915.1 uncultured Clostridia bacterium | reverse complement strand
CTTTTAAATCAAATGCAACTGCCATATATTCTGGATTTACATCTTCTAATAATTTAAATAATATTGCTAAAAATCCATATATAGCATTTGTATATTTTCCATCTTTTGTTGTAAGCATTCTGCTTCCCATAATTCCATAAAATGCCCTATTCATAATACTATTTCCATCAACTAATACTAATTTTTCCAAAATTTTTGCCTCCTTGTATTGAAATACATTTTTTCATATTATATACTATATTTAATTAATTTAAAAGTATAAAATAAAATTATATAAGAAAGGTTTAAAAATGCAATTTAAAAAATTTTTTCAAAAAAATAAAAAGATAATTTATTGGATAATTTTTGTTTTATATGCCATTATCAATTTTATTTTGACAATTCTTCATGAACCTTGGCGTGATGAAATCCATGCATGGCTGATGGCAAAAGAATTATCAATTGTAGATTTGTTTTTTGAGAGCAGATTTGATGGTCATCCTATTTTATGGCATTTATTACTTATGCCTTTTGCTAAGTTAAATTTCCCAATTATAACCTTAAATATGATTAGTTATATAATATTATTAATTGCCACTTGGTTATTTCTATTTAAAACAAAATTACCTTTTGCAATAAAAGTTTTTGCTATTTTTACTATTCCTTTTACATATACTTATAGTGCTATTTCTAGGAATTACTCTTGTATTATTCTTTTACTTACTATTATTGGTATTTATTATCCTAAAAGAAAAGAACATCCTATCATTTATAGTATTTTAATTTGCCTATTAATTCATACTCATTCACTAGTTTGGGGAATTGTAGCCGGTCTTACAATTACTTTTCATTTTTATGAAATATTTTTATATTTTAGGAAGAAACAAAATTATAATGTAAAACCTATTATTATTGGTTTATTTTTAATAATTCTTAATACATTAATAGTAATTTTTGAGCTTTATGGAACTACTAATATTAATTATGAGGTTAGTTTTAATAAACTTGTAATTAAAGCTGTTGAATGGATTACTCTTTTATTATTCATTCTATTTCTTTATACTATATTTGTATTAAAAAAACATTATAAAGAATTTATTGTTTTAGCTATTGGACTTATTTTTCAACTTTATATTTATACAAATGTATATTCATCAATATTATTTCAGCGATATATATTATTCTTTGCAGTTGCATTATTCTATTTAATATTAATTTGTGATGATAGTTCTTTTGATGATTTTAAACATTTTGTTTTATACATTTCATTTATTTTTATTACATCATCTTTTGGATTACTACCTTTTTTTAGAACTGCTATAAAAGATGTTTATTATCCATATACATTTGCTAAAGAAATGGCTAATTATATAAATAATAATATTCCTAAAAATACAACTATTCTAATAGACTCATCTGTTATTGGGCAATCAATTATTCCTTATTTAGATGATAGTTTCTCTTTATATGATATTACCTATTGTGAATATGTAGATTGTGCAAATGTATCTTATGATTCTAATAAGACTAAGGATGCTCTTAAAAATTTAGACCTTTATCGAGGTAATTATATAATTATAAGTAATGATTTTTGTACATTAAATAATTGTGAACTTTTGTATAAATCTTCTGGATTTCCTATTGTAAGTGAAATCATTACTGAATATTTTTCTTTATATTTCATACCTTATGACTAATCCTTTTTACTTTTTGGTTTATTATCCAAATACTCAAGCTACTTACAATAAATATAAATGTAAATGGTGTTCCATTTCGCCATCCTTCTCCATAAGTTAAAAATATTGAGTTTGCAAATTCACTAATTATCGCTATTTGTGGAATCCATTTTATATTTTCTGATTTTTGCCACATTATAAGTGGAAATATCCACATAATATACCATGGTTGAAAATTTGTAATTAATAAAAATAAAAATGCCATAATAAAGTAATTTGCTGTTTTTAATTCTGTTCTTAATGATATTTTTTTCTTTTTTAGTAATATAACACATGCAAAGAAGTATATTATTACAAAAGATTTTAATAATAGTTCATTTACTGTAGTTACTGATATATTTGGTTCATTAAAATATTCTGTTATTATGACATAAAAACTTTTTGCAATTTTTTCTTGTTGAACAAATATACCATTTAAAACTTGTCCATCTTGCGTATAAAATAAGTATGGAATAGCTAAAAATAATAAAAATAGAAATCCATATTCAATACATTTTACAAATCTTACTAATGGTTTTTCTTTTCTAAAATAATATATTATTATAAATGGTAATATTAATATTGCAAAGTATTTAATTGCTGTTGCCATTGCTAAAAATATTATACTTGGTATTATATTCTTCTTTTTTATCAAAAAGTATAAAGATGCGAGTATGAATAATACTACAAAAGTGTCATTATGCACATGTGCAATTGATTCTATTAAAATAAATGGATTTAATCCATATATTAAAGTGAATATTTTTTTATGTGATATTTTATAAATTAAGTAACAATTTAATAAATGTACTAATACATTTACTATTTTAAAAATTAATAATCCACAATCTATATTCCCAAAAGATAATATGCCCATTATCTTACAAATCAAAGCCCATATAGGACCATACACTATTGTAGAATCTGACCAATCATTTATATATCCTTGATATAGTACGGTGTCATTTTTTATGCTTTGCATATTATCATTTTCAACAAATTCCTTTACTGTTGTATAATATGGATTTTGATTATATGCGCCATCTATTCTTCCAATTCCTAAATAATAAAATACATCTGAACACATAAATGGTAAAACTGCCATAAATATTATTGATATTATACTTATAAATATAAACATTCTTTTTATATTTTTAAACATTTTCTCTCTGTTTTTTATTGTTAAAAAATACGCTAATGTTAATAATAAAAGTATTATTATATATATAAATGTCTGAGTTAATCTACTTGTTTGAAAATTATATAAAAATTGGAAATATGGTCCGAATTCTAATACTGTTTTATTTTCTAACAAATATATACAAGATGGAATAGCAAATATTATACTTGCTATTATAAATAAAATTTTTATTAAATAACTTTTTATATTATCTTTGCTTCCTTCCAATTACTTTCTCCTTCTTCTTTATTATTGTTCTATCATTTCATTTGCAATTTTACAAAAATATTCTTCTACTTCTTCTACTGTTGTTTTTTCTGATATTGGCATTCTTATAAATACTGTCCTTCTTGGATAATTATTATTGTATGTCATGTTAAAAGATTTTTCATCAAATTTTTTCTTGTATTCATTATATTCATCTTCTTTTTTATTAAATTGAACATAGTAAGATGAATATGTAAGCCAAATACATTTTGAAGTTAATTTATTTTCTAGTTCAAATATTTTTTCTTTATTTTCATTTGAGAGATTATCATAATTTATCATTATCCATGCATATCCTTTTCCTGCATTTGTAAAATTTGGTGCAAAAAAAGGAATTTTATTATTTAGTTTTAAATCTTCTTTTTCTATTCTTTTTCCTTTTTTAGGTAAGTTTTTCTTATTAGCACTACTCATATTAGTTTCTATATTTTTATTTTTAAATATTTTACACGCTTTTTGTAATGGTAATTCTATTATTTTATCAATTATACTATCTGCATTTTCATTTTTTAATAAATTCTTTCCTATTTTCCCTATTGGTTTTATTTCTTTTATTAACATATCTTTTTTCTCCCTTTTATTTATTCTTTTGCAAAAATTGAAGTAACCCATCTATCCCTTCTATAATATCATTATAAGTTTTGTCAAAATTACCTGTGTACCATGGATCTGATATATCTCTTGGATTTTTTGAGAAATCTAATAACCTATGTATTTTATTTTCTTTATCTTTTCCAATAATTCTTTTTATGCTTTTAATATTTGATTCTTCCATTCCTATGATATAATCAAATTCTTTATAATCATTTTCTGTTATTTGCCTTGCCTTATGATTACCACAAGGTATGTTTAGCTCTTTCAATTTATTTACTGTACCATAATGAACTCCATTTCCGATTTCTTCTCTACTAGTTGCTGCTGAATCAATATAGAATTCATCTGATTTCCCCTGCTTTTTGACAATATCTTTTAAGACATATTCTGCCATTGGTGATCTACATATATTTCCATAGCATACAAATAAAATTTTTATCATTTACTTTCTCCTTGTTTCTTTAAATTAAATATTTTTTTCTTGAATTTCCTTATTATTATTTGAATTTTTTTCAATAATGTCTCTTGCTGCTACTAATGCTGTAGCTGCTGCTGCTACTATATTTCCAGCTTTTCCTGCGCCATCTCCTACAAAATAAATATTTTCATTTTTTATTTTGAACTTATTATCTGTTTCAATTTCATTACTAAAGAATTTTATTTCTGGTCCATATAATAATGTTTCATCATTATTAACTCCTGGTATTATTTTGTCTAGTTTTTGCAATCCTTCTAATATATTTGTAACAATTCTATGTGGTAAAATAAGTGCTAAATCTCCTGCTACACAATCTTTTAAAGTAGGTTCTATAAATCCTTTATTTATACGATGCCATTCGCTTCTTCTTCCGCTTCTCAAATCTTTTAAAGTTTGAATAATAGGTTTTCCAGCTCCTAATACATTTGCAATTCTGGCTATGCTTTCTCCATATTGCCTTGTGTTAGTCGTTGGCTGTGTTAAAGTAACTTTACTTATAAATGCAAAATTACTATTATTAGATTTTATTTCTTTTAAAGAATGTCCATTTACACAAATATAACCATAGTAGTTTTCTTTAGCAACGAATCCTCCTGGATTAGTACAAAATGTTCTTATTTCATCTGAATAAGTATCTGTTTTTATAAATATGGTTGGATCATATATAACATCACAAATTTCTTTTAATATCTCTTTTCTTACTTCAACACGTACACCTATCTCAATACTTTGAGAATTGTATGGTATTTTATATTTATCAGCAAATTCTTGTGTCCATTTTGCTCCTTCTCTTCCAGGTGCAATGATAACATTTTTTGCTATTATGCTTTCTTCAGTATTGGAATTATTATATATTACTTCATATTTTCCGTTTTTACTTATTACATCTGTGACATTTGTACTATCATATAAGTCTACTCCTTCTTTTTCTAAATAATCTGAAAACCCTTGTATATATTCTGGTAAATGATCACTACCTAAGTGTTTTTGTTTAATTAATAACAATCTAGAACCTTGTATGGCTATTTTCTTTTCAATTTCCTTTGCTTCTTCAAAGTTTGAAGGAAAAACTTCACTGTCCATGTGAAATTTATTAAATATTTCTTCTGTTTCATCTATTAATTTGTAAGCTTCTGATTGTGACATATATTTGAATAAATCAGATTTTCCTAATTTTGGTATAAAATTAAGTTTTCCATCAGAAAAAGTTCCTGCACCTCCATAACCACTTAATATGTTACATGGATTACAGTTCATGCAGTTCTTTTTCCCCTTGTCCATTGGACAAAATCTGTTTTTTACTTTTTTTCCTTTTTCTAATATAGCAACTTTTAAATTTTTATTTTTATCTTTTAGTTCGTATGCTGCAAATAGCCCTGCTGGACCTGCTCCTACTATTACTACATCGTATTGTTTCATATCTGTCACCTTCCTTATTTATTATTTTTTAAATCTTCTGCCTTAATTTTTTTGCATATTGATTTCCTATTTTTTCTCCAACAATTTATCATAGTTAGTTTTTAGTATTATTTCATATCTCAATTTTAATATTTTCTTATAAAATTCTTTTCTAATGTTGGATATAATTGGGGTTTCATTAATAAGTAAATTGATTTTTTCTAAGTTTATTTTCGGAACTAACTTTAAAAGTGCTTTATTACAGTCTTCATTTTCTAAACTACTAATGTATTCAAAATAATTAATTTTTTTATCATCTATTTTTAAACTAGATGTTGGAAAAGTGAATACTCTTGCTTTCATTTCTTCATCATTGTCAATAATTTCTTCAATTCTTTCATCTGTTAATTGAGGATATAAACAAGATGCACAATCATATATAGGAGCGATTTCAATCTTTTTTAAATTTTCATCAATTAGAAATCCCCAATTACCATTATGTCTATCAAAGTTTCCAACTAGGCTATCAGCTATAAACATTTGCCAAAAAAATTCTTTTAGTTTGTTAGTGTCATATATAACTTGATTTTCTATTGTTTCTATTACTTCGCTTAATTCTGTTCCATATCCATTTTTTGAAGTTTCAATTTGGCTATTTTTTAGCTCTGCAAATTGCTTTAATATATTATTCTTTGAAGTAAAGTCCTTACATGCAACTACAATCTTTTTATTACCATTTAGATTATAAGTACCCAATATGGTATCTTGTGAATTTAAACCAATTGTTTTAAAAATATTACATACTATATATTCTGAAATACAACTATTAGAATATCCATATTCTGATATTCCTTCATTTACGCTTGGAAATTTTAACATATAATCTTCATTATTATATATTACACAAATCTTTCCACCATTTTTACCACCATAGTATTTATAATTATTTATTTCACAGTTTGTAAAATCTATCATTTTATTCCTCCATTCTAATATATTTTTTATATAAATAATCACATTGCTCTTCTGTTATATCTCCATCTATAAATGCACTATTTACTGAACCTTGTAATTCATTTATTAAACAATCTAAATAAGATACATCATTTTTTATTCCTTCTTTTAATTTTTCTAAATCTTCTTTTAAATATTTAGGTAAACATTTTTCTAAGATATTTTTATTATTTTCCTTGTTATTCTTCATCATTTCTTTATCTTAAAACCTCTCTATTTTCTTTCTTTTGAACTATTCTATTTTTTGATTAGTTCAAATTTTTTATAAAATATCTATATCTCAAATAATAATATTATTTTTTGAACACATGTATAAGTATCAAATCCACATAAGTATATTTCCTTAATATAAATGATTATTTGTTTTTTAAATCTTCTGTTTTATACAAATTATATCCTTCATAACGATAGCTTGCATCTATTCCTTTCATATATACTTCTTTATCGCTTATTTTTTTTGTTAATGCTTCCTTTATCAAAAACTTTATTTCTGTATTTTTAATTGGACTTCTTTCCATTGCAAGCAAATAATCTT
>CANPZA010000076.1 GCA_947588915.1 uncultured Clostridia bacterium | reverse complement strand
GAGAAGACTAGCATATTTAATAGATAAAGGACAAAGAGATTATAATACACAAATAATAGGAGCAAGAAATGAAGGAAGGCAAGAAGGAAGACAAGAGGGAATAAAAGAAGGAAAGCAAGAGGGAATAAAAGAAGGAAAGCAAGAGGGAATAAAAGAAGGAAGAAAAAAAGGAATAGAAGAGTTAGCAAAGAAATTATTAAAATTAGGAGTATCAAATGAAATAATAGAAAGAGCAATAAATAAAAAATAAGAAAATCTTTAAAATAATTAATTATGGGGATGCTAATTTTAGCATCCTTAATCTATTGCTAAAAGCTAAAAAGTATAGTAAAATAAAGCGAGAAAAAAATAGAAAAAGGAGAAAAAAATGAAATTTGTACATATAGCAGATATGCATTTTGATAGCCCATTTGTAAATCTCTCAGACAAGGGGATACTTGGGGATTTGCGTAGATTAGAACAAAGAAAAGTATTTAAAAAGATAATAGAATATATAAAAGATAATAATATAGAATACTTTTTTATTTCAGGAGATTTATATGAAAATAAATATGTTAAATTATCAACTATTGAATATATAAATAATTTATTTAAGGAAATACCAACTACAAAAATATTTATTTCACCTGGAAATCATGATCCATATATAAAAAATTCATATTATAACAAATTTAAATGGAATGAAAATGTAAAAATTTTCAATGCAAAAATAGAAAAAATAGAAATGGATGATGTAAATATATATGGATATGGATTTGATGATTTTTATTGTATAAATTGTGGAATCGAGGATTTACAAATAGAAAATAAAAATAAACTAAACATATTAGTAATTCATGGAACATTAGATGGAGCTGAAATAGAAGAAAAACAATATAATTCTATTACCACAGCAATGTTACAAAAAAAAGGATTTGATTATATAGCATTAGGACATATCCACAAATTAAACTATAACAAAGAGAAAAACCAAAGAATTATTTATCCAGGTTCAACTATTTCATTAGGATTTGATGAATTAGGCAAACATGGAATGATAGTTGGAAATTTAGAAAAAAATAGTATAGAGCTTGACTTCATTCCATTAGATGAAGAAGAATTTAAAGAAAAAGAACTAGATATAACAAATATTATTTCAAAAGAAGAATTAATCGAAAAAATGAATAATATAAAAATAGAAAAAAATGAATATTTAAAAATAATATTGGTAGGATATAGAAATTTTGAAATAAGTAAATATGACTTATTGAAATATATAGAAAATGACAGGATAATAAAAATAAAAGATAATACAAAAATGTCATATGATTTGAACAAATTATCAAATGAAAACACATTAAAAGGTCTATATGCTAAAGAAATGTTAAAAAGACTAAGCAAAGGGGATATACAAGAAGAAGAAAAGAAAATACTAGAAAAAGCAGTAGAAATAGGACTTGAAACACTAGAATAAAAAGGAGAAGATTTTTTTGAAAATAAATAAATTAAAAATAAATTCATATGGAAAATTGAAAGAAAAACAAATAGAATTCGGAAACCATATAAATATTATATCTGGAAAAAACGAATCAGGAAAATCTACATTATTAAACTTTATAAAAGATTCTTTTTATGGAATTTCAAAAAATAAAAATGGAAAAGAAATATCAAATTTAGAAAAATATACTCCATGGATAGGAGAAGATTTTTCTGGAAAACTAGAATATGAATTAGATAATAAAGAAAAATATGAAATATTTAGAGATTTTAAAAAGAAGAATCCACAAATATTTAATAATAATATGGAAGATATATCAAAAAGTTTCAATATTGATAAAACTAAAGGAAATGAATTTTTTTATGAGCAAACAAAAGTAGATGAAACATTATTTTTGTCAACGATTTTAGTAAGTCAAGATGAAGTAAAATTAGAAAAACAAGAACAAAATATGTTAATACAGAAAATCGCAAACATGGTGGATACAGGACAAAAAAATATTTCGTTTAAAAAAGCAATTGAAAAGATAGACAAAAGAAGATTGGATGAAATAGGGACAGACAGATCTAGGGAAAAACCAATTAATATAATAAATAGAAATATTGAGAGGTTAGAATCTGAGAAAAATGAATTAGAAAAATATCAAGATGTAAAATATGAAATTGAAGAAAATAAGAATAAATTAAATGAGGAAATAAACAATCTAGAAAATGAGAATGAATTTTTAAAAGAAATAAAGTTAATTAATGATAATGAAAAAATAGAAAATGAAAAAATAAAATTAAAATTAGATTTGAAAAACGAAAATGATAAAAAGATTAGTTCAATAAAAGACCAAATAAAAGAAATTAATCTAAATAATAAAAATGTTTATGTAGAAGAAAAAAGGATAGAATTAAAAAAGAAAAATCTGAGCAAGAAGATGATTATAATATGTTTAGGTACTATTTTAATAAATGTTCTACAATTTGTTCTTATTAAAAATAAATATTTTAATTATGCTTTTTTAGTGACAGTACCACTTGTTTTAATTTTTTATTTATTATTGAAAAATAGAATATTAAAAGATGAAAAGAGTCAAAAAAATAATTTAGAAAATATAAATAAACAAATAGATAGTTTAAATAATGAGATTAAAATACTAGAAAGAAATAATATTAAATTAGAAGAACAAATAAATGAATTAAAAAACAGTTTTATCTTAAAAGTAAATTCAGAAAAAGAGAAGGTAAAAAATAAATATATAACTAAAATAGAGAAAAGTAAATTAAATAATTTGATAAATTTAGGAAATAATAATTTGGAAATTCAAAATATGCAAAATAAATTAAATAACAAAAAAATACAACTACATACACTAGAGCTAGATTATAAAAATATAGAGCCAAAGTTAGAAAATTTATCAGAAATAGAAGAAGAATTATTTGATAATTTACAAAAAAAAGAAACTTTAGAGAAATTAGATAAAAGTATGAATGTAGCAAAAGAAGTATTAATGATTGCCTATGAAGAGATGAAAAACACGATTACTCCTAGATTTACGCAAGAGTTATCTAAAACAATTTCAGAAATAACGGGTGGAAAATATCAAAATGTAAGATTTAATGAAGATGTTGGTTTAATAGTTGAAACAGAAAATGGAAATTATATGCCTATATCAAGATTAAGTATTGGGACTATAGATCAATTATATCTTTCATTAAGACTTTCTATGGCAGAAGAAATATCAACAGAAACAATGCCTATTATTTTAGATGAAGCATTTAGTTATTATGATACAGATAGATTAAAGAATATACTAGTTTATTTAAAACAAAAATTTTCTAATCATCAAATATTAATATTTACTTGTTCTGATAGAGAACAAACTATTTTAAAAGACTTAAATATACAATTTAATCTAATAGAAATGTAGAAAAAAATCATTTATTGACTATTTTTGTACTTTAATATATAATATCAGTGAAATGTTTAGAACCAACAGCTTATATTCCTTAATTAAGAAATGTACTGTATTTTAAAAAATAGGGGAGATAAACATGAAAAATTTTAATGAATATGAAGATAATAGTAGAAAGGAGAATCTAAAATTTGAGTCTAAGGTAGTTCATGGAGCATATGGAGTAGATCCTTATACTGGTTCTATTAGTTTTCCAATATATCAAACATCAACTTATAAACATCATTCAATAGTTGATAAAACAGGATATAACTATGCACGTTGTATTAATCCAACCAGAGAAGAATTAGAAAGAACAATGTGTATACTTGAAGAAGGAAACAGAGCTTATGCTGTAAATTCTGGTATGGCAGCAGTAACTTTAGTACTTTCTTTATTGCAACCAGGTGATCATCTTATACTTTCAGATGATGTATATGGTGGAACTTATAGAGCAGTAAATGAAGTTTTAAAGCCCAATAATATTGATAGTAATAGTATGGACTTATCAGATTTAGAATTATTAAAAAGAACTATAAGAAAGAATACAAAAATGATTCTTATTGAAACACCAACAAATCCAATGATGAAAGTAGCAGATATAGGGGAAATAGTTAAAATTGCACATGAAAATAATATACTTGTAGTTGTAGATAATACATTTTTAACACCATATTTCCAAAAACCTTTAGTACTTGGAGCAGATATTGTAATTCATAGTGCTACAAAATATTTGGGAGGACATAATGATGTATTAGCAGGAATAGTTGTTGTCAAAGACAAAGAAATAGGAGAAAAACTAGAGATTCAGATGTATATTAATGGTGCAGGACTTCGGACCAATGGATTCATGGATTTTATTAAGAGGTATAAAAACACTTGCATTAAGAATGGACAAGCATAATGAAAATACAATGAAAGTTGCAAAATGGCTTAGAAATCACCCAAAAGTAGAAAAAGTGTACTATGTAGGATTTGAAGACCATAAAGATTATGCTGTAAGCAAAAAACAAACTACTGGATTTGGAGGGATGATTTCCTTTAGAGTCAATAGTTCAAAAACAGTAAATGATGTTTTAAGTAGATTAAAACTAATTACATTTGCAGAAAGTTTAGGAGGAGTAGAGTCATTAATTACTCATCCAGTTACGAGAACACATACAGAAATATCAGAAGAAACAAGAGAAGCATTAGGAATAACAGATACATTACTTAGATTATCTGTAGGAATTGAGGCTGCAGATGATATTATTGCAGACTTAGATCAAGCATTAAGATAAAAATATAATAGTAAGGAGAAATTAATATGAAATTTACAAAAATGCAAGCATATGGTAATGATTATGTGTATATAAATGCAATTAATCAAAAACTTGATAACTTAAGTGAATTAGCAAGATATGTTAGTAATAGACATTTTGGAATAGGTTCAGATGGAATGGTATTAATATGTGAATCAGAAAAAGCTGATTTTAAAATGAGAATGTTCAATCCAGATGGAACAGAAGGAGAAATGTGTGGTAATGCATTGAGAAGTATGAGCAAATATGTATATGAGCATAAATTAACAGATAAGACAAATTTAGTTATAGAAACTCTTCGGAGGTATGCAACATGTAAAATTATCTGTTAAAAATGACAAAGTAGTAAATATTGAAGCAAACATTGGAAAACCAGTGTTAGATACTTCTAAAATACCAGTAAGTACACAATTACAACAATTTATAGACCAACCTGTAAAAATTTTAGATAAAGAATTTAATATTACTGCTCTATCATGGGGAAATCCACATTGCGTAATGTTTATAGATGATGTAGATAATTTTGATGTAGAGAAATATGGAAAATCAATAGAATATAAAACAGACTTATTTCCAAATAAAACAAATGTAACATTTGCACAAGTAATAGATAGAAACCATATTAAAATAAGAGAATGGGAAAGAGGAACAGGAGAAACAATAGGATGTGGAACAGGTTGCTGTACAGCAACAGTTGCAGGTGTTTTGACAGGCAGATGTGATAGAAAAGTATCAGTTGAACAAATAGGAGGAATATTAGAAACAAATTGGGATGAAGAAAAGGGGGTAATGTATATGAAAGGACCATCACATACTGTATTTGAATCAGAAATAGATGTTGAACATATTATTAATAAAAATAAAGATAGAAATACGAAATTAAAAAATATTTTAAAAGATATAGAATATGAAGTAATAAAGGGAAGTGTAGACATTGATATTGCAGACATTAAATATGATTCAAGACTAGTTGAGGAAAATGATTTATTCCTTGCAAGAATAGGAACATCATCAGATTCACATGCATTTATATCAACCGCTATAGAAAAAGGAGCAAAGGCTATTGTAATCGAAAAAGATGTAGAAGTAAAAGAAGATGTTACAGTAATAAGAGTAAAATCTTCAAAAGAAGCCTTAGCATATATGTCAGCAGCATATTTTAAACATCCAGCAAAGGAAATTACAACAATTGGTGTAACAGGAACAGCAGGTAAAACTTCTACAACATATATGATAAAATCAATGCTTGAAAAAGCAGGAAATAAAGTAGGAATAATAGGAACGATATGTGCATTAATAGGAGAAAAAAAGATAGAATTACACAATACTACACCTGAAAGTTATGAATTACAAAAAATGTTTAGAGAGATGGTAGATGAAGGATGTAAATATGCTGTAATGGAAGTATCATCTCAAGGTTTAAAAATGCATAGAGTGGATGGCTTTACATTTGACTATGGAGTATTTACAAATATATCTCCAGAACATATAGGACCAAATGAACATGAAAACTTTGAAGAATATTTATATTGCAAGAGTTTATTATTTAAAAAATGTAAAATTGGAATTATAAATGCAGATAGTGACAGATATGAAGATGTTATAAAAGATCATACATGTGAAATTATAAAATTTGGTGTAAATGCAGATAATGTAGATGTCAAAGCATCTAATATTGAATTCATGGCTCAAGATGATTTCTTTGGAATGGGATTTGAGGTATCAGGAAAGATAAAAGGTAAATTTAAAGTATCAATTCCAGGAAGATTTTCAGTATATAATAGCTTATGTGCTATGACAATTGCAAATGAATTAGGAATTAAGGTAAATGAAATTCAAAAAGCTTTAGAAAACATAAAAGTAACTGGAAGAATGGAATTGGCAAGTAGTAATGAAAAATATAAATTAATAATAGATTATGCACATAATGAAGATGAAATGAACAATTTAATGGATACAATATCAGAATATAATCCAACTAGATTAATTTGTATATTTGGAGGCGGTGGAAACCGTGCTAAAGCAAGAAGATATGATATGGGAGAAGTTGCAGGAAAATGGTCTGACTTAATTATCCTAACACAAGATAATCCTAGATGGGAAGAGATGGAATCAATAAATAATGACATTATTGTAGGAATAAATAAGAGTAATGGCAAAGGCAAATATGTAATAATTGATGACAGAAAAGAAGCTATTAAATATGCAATGAAAAATGCTCAAAAAGGTGATATAATACTTTTAATAGGAAAAGGACATGAAAACTATCAAGAAATAAAAGGTGTTAGATATCACTGGGATGAAAGAAAAGCAGTAAAAGAAGCAGAAGAAGAAATAAAAAGGGATTAAGGGACGTTCTTTAAATCCCTTTTTTTATTTTTATATGGTAATCTAAATACAAAATCTATAAATGATTTTTAATTAATTTTTAACAGGGATTTGTTACTAGATAATGGTTTTTATAAATAAAAAAGCTAGAATTTAGTTATATGTAATAATTTTGTAACTAAAACTTAAT